>WFTN01000423.1 GCA_015485455.1 Planctomycetota bacterium
TTTCTTAGAAGTCTTGTGGAGTTGCTCCACAACCAAGTTGATGGCGCTTTCGATGCCCCGCTTAATGCCAATGGGGGAGGCACCTGCAATGACGTTCTTGAGGCCTTCTTCGAAGATAGCTTCTGCCAAGACTGTGGCTGTGGTTGTGCCGTCTCCGGCTACATCATTCGTCTTGCTGGCAACCTCTTTCACCATCTGGGCGCCCATGTTTTCGTAGGCGTCTTCGATTTCGACTTCCTTAGCAACGGTGACACCGTCTTTGGTGACGGTGGGGCTGCCGAAGCTCTTAGCGATGACGACATTTCGGCCCCGTGGACCTAATGTCACTTTTACCGCTTGGGCCAGTTTCCTGACACCAGTACGGAGTGAGCTGTAGACCTCTTGGTCAAATGCGATTTTCTTTGCACCCATGGGATCATTCCTTTCGGGCTATGAGATTTGTAATTACTTGCCGACGACAGCGAGAATGTCGTCTTCGCCCATGATCAAGAGAGCTTGACCGTCGACTTTGATTTCGGTGCCGGCGTAGGAGCTGAAGATGACCCGATCTTTCGTTTTCACCTGGAGGGGAGAACGGTCGCCATTCTTGTTGAGGCGGCCTTCACCGATTGCCATGATGATGCCTTCTTGTGGTTTCTCTTTTGCTGAGTCTGGCAAAATGATGCCACCAGCGGTTTTGGATTCTGCCTCGACGCGCTTCACAATGACTCGGTCGTTTAGTGGTTGCAGTTTAGTAGCCATTCGCTTCAATCTCCTATTTGCCGGTTTTCCGGCTCTGTCCATCTGTCGTTCAATCGTCCGGCTCGTCGAAACCGGAATGTTCTTATTTGGTTTCAAACCCGGAGGCTCGAAACGGATTGCCTTAAATTGGCAAGCTCAATCGGCTTGTCCAAGAGGCAATCAACTTCCATGCGTTGGGCTTCTGCACGAATTTCTTCGGTCAAATGCCCAGACATCAAAATGGCCGCCATTTCGTGATGAATTTCACGCAATTGGGCCAAGGTTTGTAATCCCGTACGGCTACCCAAGAACATGTCCAGGATGGTGGCATCCATGTGATGTTCTTTCACGAGTTCCAAGGCCTCCAGGGGGCAGGTCGCGCGGAAACAGTCCAGCCCATCTCTTTCCAGTGCTTCCTTCAACGTAGCAAGCAGTTGGATGTCGTCATCGACAAGCAAGATAGAGCGAACTGGCCTCATGACCGGTCTCCTGGACGAGATAATCACCTTGAATACGCAAGAAGCGGACCAACCTTGGTTCTCGGGCGGGAAGTCCCTAATCTATGGGCAGAGAACGGGTTTACGCTCTATTCATGTCCCAAGGATGCGTGACAGGATGGCAGCTACTCCGAGGACGCTGAATGGTGGCTGTCAAACTGTCAGCCACGAAGGAGAATTGGATCAATGAAGTGGCTTATTCCCCTGGTTGCCGGCATGTTGGCCGCCTTCTTGGCCTACGCTATCTGGACTGGTTTTATCGAGGACTCCGGGACCAAAGGAACGTCTCCAAATACGACTGAAGGTCAGGATGACACCAACGGCAAGGACGGAGATTCGGCCAAAAAGCCCAAAAAGCCCAAGAAGAACACGACCAAGAATAATCAGCTTCCTGCTTGGTTGCAGCGGGGCCCCATCACCATGACTGACAATCGCAGCAAGCGCTGGGACGGTTTACCTTTGGTGATCGGAGAGCTGGAGGCTCTCACCCGTGGGCGGGACAAGTACTCAGTCAACAACATCACGCTGAAGATCAAGCTCAATGAACTTCGTCTCGCCATGGCGGCTATGTCCAAAGAGGAGCAGGTGCAGCTAGCTGAGTATTTTCGGGCATCAGAGGATCCCACTCTCAAGTACTACTTGATGGCTTCTTTTCGCAATTGGGGTGGAGAGGCTTACGTCGATGCCATCGCGGAATATTACGAAGCCGAGCCAGAGATGGTTGGCGAGTCTTTAATGCACTTGATGGGGCGAACCCCCAAAGCTGTCGAGGCCATGGAGAGGCTCATTGATGACGAAATTGATCCCTTTCGCAAAGCCAAGCTGGTGGCGCGAGCAGCTTACTTGGGGGCACCAGGAACTGAGCCTTTGATGTTGAAATTGTTCAACAAGAAGAATTCCGTGGGGCGGCGCCAAGCGATCCCAGGGTTGGCAAAGCTGAGTTCTCCTGAAGGGCATCAGAAATTGTTGAATCTCATCGACGGGAAGTATGAGAAGGCAGTTTATTTGCCTGAAGAATCCGCGGCCATCAGCGAAGAAATGAATGATCTTCGTTGCCACGCTGTCCTGGCATTGCTCCAAAACGGGAGCGATCGTGAAATCGAATCACTTCTTGATCGCGCTTTGAGGGAAGATGCAGACCAATCCGTTGCCAGTTACGTCGATCAGTACTTCCCCACAGTCAAAAGCTCCCTCTGGATTCCCAAAGTAATCGACAACATTGTTGCCAAGGGAAAAGCATCGCCCTCGATGTTGATGTATCTGTCAAGACGGGCAGAATCGAAGGATATTCCTCAGTTAGAACGTCTTTTGGCCTCGAAGATATCGAAAAAAGACCTGCGTCTCGTTCAAGAGACTCTTGATCGTTTGCGTTAAAGATCTTTCTGGGTTGGCTACATACGTTCTCGAGTGACCTCAATCTCCCGTTTGAGGTCTTCGTGCCAGTAGTCGGAAGTGGCAGTTTTGAGACCGCGCCGAAAAGTGCTGAGAGCTTTCTTAAGGTCCCCTGATTCCCGTTGGACCATTCCTAAGACCATAAGAGCACTGGAGTCCAGTGGGTCTGTGCGAATCATCCTTTGGGCCTGTTTGGCAGCGGCTTCATATTCCCCGCGGAGAAAGAGAACCAAGCTGCGCCGATATTGGCCCCGTCGTCGCTTGGCGACGGTCTTGCCCTTAAGCCAGACTGTGAGGCGAATGATGTCGACGAAAGTGAAAACGTATAACCCCGCAATGGCCGCCAAGCAGGCATTATAGAGTAAGTTGTATTCGACCTCGGCAGCATTGAGATAGAGGAGAATGCGGGCGTTTGCGATGGCGCAAGTGAGAATGAAGATCGAAAGCCCACGATTATAACGGTGAACCCAAATGTGACCCCATCCGGGCACAATGGACAGGGTAAGAGGAACAAGGACGCGAAATAGTGCTGCAATTCTTCCCATGAAAGAACTTTACCACCAGAACTTCAGGAGGCAAAGATGAAACAAAGTCCGCTCAATTCTCTTATGGATCAAGCATTTGCGAATACAAGCAGCCTCTATCTCATTGCCTCTCAAGGAAATCGTTCTCTAAGCGCGTATTTGGCCCATGTGGAGGCGGCGATTCTTGGGGGCGTCGATCTGGTGCAAATGCGTGAGAAAGAGAGAGTACCCCAAGATCTTCTTGTTCTGGGTGAGGAACTTGTGGCTCTCTGCCATAGCTACCATGTACCCCTGATTGTCAATGACCTTGTTCAAGTGGCTGCGGCGATCCAGGCTGACGGAGTTCATCTAGGGCAAGATGATATGAGTCCCAAGGAAGCAGCACAATTCATGGGGCCAACGAGAAAGGTTGGCTGGTCAACTCATTCCCTTGACCAAGTTGGCTTGGCAATAAGAAACGAAGCTGTCGCCATGGTGGGTTTTGGTCCCATCTTTGCCACCCAGACGAAGGACGCTGGTCCCGCCCTGGGGCCAAGACTATTGCAAAAAGCTCTCGACTTGGGTGATAGCCTTCCCCTCTGGGCTATTGGTGGCATTTCTTTGGACAACCTTCCTCAAGTGTTGGGCTCCGGGTGCCATCGGATTGCTGTTTCCTCTCTCATCATGGAAGCCAAAAATCCCCAAGAGATCGCGCAGCGAGCAAAATCTCTTTTGGCTTCTTCTTCATGATGGCCCTGCCAGGCTCACGGTTGACGGTTGAGTTTTGCTACCGCGATCATGAGGTCTTCCTCGCGGAAGGGTTTTCCCAAGAACCCGCAGATCTTCCGGTCTTCCAAGCGTCCTAAGACTTCGACCTCAGCGAATCCGCTGGTGATCAGAACAGGCACATCTGGGTTGATTTCTGCCAAATGATCGAGGACCTCCTCTCCATCCATTTGAGGCATCGTCAGGTCAAGAATCACACCATGCAAGTTTTCATGCTCTTGGCGAAACAACTCAATCCCCACGACCCCTTCAGCTGCTTCCAATGGTGTGAAACCATTGAACCCTAACATGGCTCCAATGAATTCTCGGACTCCAGCTTCATCGTCAATGATGAGGATGATCCTTTGTCCCGGACTTGCGGCGGTTTCTGATTCGTTCTTAGAAATAGGGATGACAGGTGTTTGCTTTTCGAGGGAAAACACAATCGACATGGTTGTTCCCCCAGGAGTTTGGCTCTTGAGAAGCAATCCGCCTCCCAAGTTTCTGATGATTCCAGCTGTGGCTGCCAAACCTAAGCCTCTGCCTTTGAACCTTGTGGTAAAAAACGGATCAAGAACACGGGCTATGTTTTCTTCTGAGATACCTTCACCATTGTCTTCCACTTCGACAAAGGCCAAAAGGCCGGGCTGGAGGCCGTCGCCCAAATGAATCCCCTGTAATTCGTCTGCGCTGAAGTTACGGCGGCCACAACGAATGGTAATGAGGCCATTTGTTTCGGGCATCGCTTCGATGGCGTTGTCAACCATGTTCATGAGCGCTTGGCGCAACTGCACCTCATTGGAGGAGAGGGGCAAGGTTGGTGGCCCTTCTACTTCGTAGCGAATGGTGAAGCGGTTGCGATTCGCTACCTCAATTGTCTCTTTCGTTCCTGTTACACATGCGATCAAATCGATGTTGTCGAGCCCGGTGTACATGGTGCCAGAGTAGGCCAGCATTTGTGCCGAAAGATCGGCCGCTCCTTTGGCTGAGTTTGCCAATTCCGATGCCAGTTTCTTGAGGTTCTCATCGTCGGGAAGTTCTCTTGCCAATCGATCAGCACCCCCAAGAATAGGTACCAAGAGATTATTGAAGTCGTGTGCAATGCCAGAGGTGAGAACGCTGAGGCTTTCGTAGCGATCAGCTCGCCTGGTTTGCTCTTCAAGTTGCTTGTTTGCCTGATCTCTTTGTTTTCTTTCGGTGACATCCATGAACATGCCAACGTGGCCGGCGTAAATGCCGTTGACGAAGCGGGGATGACTGAGGCAGACGACCCAGATTGGATCTCTGTTTTCGCCAACAAAGCGAAAGACTCGCTCGAAAATCGTTTGATCGGTGAGAGCCGTCTCCCAGGCAAGTTGGACATCTACTCGATCGTCTGGATGGATGGCTTCGCGAAATCCCTCTTTTCGTGTCCGCCTTGCTCCAAGCCCTGTCATTTCACCCATGAGCTTGTTGACGTAAACAAGGCGCTTTTCGATGTCAGATTCGAAGATCCCAACGGGTACCACAGCAGCCAAATCGCGGAATCTGGATTCCCCTGAAGCGATCTTGGAGGTGGCCGAGTCGTCCAAACGGTCAATGTTTCTGGCCAAGTCCTGAGCGTGCTGGCGTAAGAAGTTACGTTGTCCTTGGAGCTTGAGGATCGATCTTGTGACCAGAAGGTAGGACGCCGCAATGAGGCCCATGGCAATCTCTGTGGTTTGTGTCTGAGAGCTCAAGGAACAGGCAGCCAAGCCGAAAGCGATAAGCCCAGCCAAGAGTAATACGCTACGACAGTTACGTTTGTCGTCTTGATCGAGAAGACCGTAGAAGCGGATAGTCTCCGCCACAACAGCGAGGAGCGAGATTAAGCAAACGATTCGGGTCATTGTTGCTCAAGTTTCATGTTGTTTCTTCTTGCTCGATCATCATTCGGAGGGCAGATTCGTCAATGACTTCGACCCCCAACGCTTGGGCTTTTTTTAGTTTGGATCCCGCCTTTTCTCCGGCCACCAAGAATGAGGTTTTCTTGCTCACGGATGATACAGGTTTACCACCGTGTTTCTTAATCAAATTCTCGGCATCTTTTCGACTGAGGTTTGGCAAGGAGCCTGTAATGACGAAGGTCTTTCCTGCTAAAACGCCACCCGTGGCCTTGGGAGCATTCTTGGCGTTGAGACCGGACTCAATGAGACGGTGGATGGTGGCGACGTTGTTTTCGTCCTTGACGAAGGAAACAATGGATTGAGCAGCTTTTTCGCCGATCTCGTGAATGGCCAATAGGTCTTCTTCTGTGGATTTGATCAAAGATTCTAAACTGCCCAATGAAGCCGCAACGACTTCTGCCACATGTTCACCAACATGGCGAATTCCCAGTCCAAAGATGACGCGGGGTAAGGTGGTGTTCTTGGCTTTCTCGATGGCAGCCAACAAGTTCTTGGTCGACGTTTTTCCCATGCGTTCCAGGGCGACAACATCGTCGAATTGTAGATGAAACAAATCGTCCATACTTGTGACCAGCTTGGCGTCGATTAACTGGGCCACGAGTTTCTCGCCCAAGCCGTCGATGTCCAGAGCATTCTTGGAGACAAAGTGGGCTATTGTTCCGCGCAAGATGCCTGTGCAGGAAGAATTCGTACATCTTAAGACTACTTCTTCTGGATCTTTCTGCACGGCGGTATGGCAAACGGGGCAGGAGGTCGGCATGGTGAAAGAGACTTCTTCTCCAGTTCGTTCTTCAGTCAGCACTTTGACCACCTTTGGGATCACGTCTCCCGCTCGCTCCACCAAAACTCGGTCGCCTATTCTGACGTCCAGCCTTTCGATTTCGTCTTGATTGTGGAGAGAAGCTGAGCTCACGATTACACCTGCCAAAGGTACGGGCTCTAAGACTGCTACGGGGGTGAGGGCGCCGGTTCGACCGATGCTGATGGAGATGTCTAAGAGTCGGGTGGAGGCCCGTCGGGATTTGAATTTACAAGCGATAGCCCAGCGGGGATTGCGGGAACGAAACCCCAAGATCTTTCGCTGCTCGAAATCGTCGACCTTCAGCACTGTGCCATCGATTTCGTAGGGAACTTGGTCTCGTTGATCTTCAAGATGGTGATGGGATTCGATCAAGTCTTCGACACTCTTGCAGATCTTGAAATAGGGGGTGGCGACCTTGAGACCCCAAGATTGAAACGCTTGGATGAGTTCTTCTTGGCTTGTGACTGTGAGACCGACGGATTTGCCGGTGGCGTAAAAGAGGGCATCCAGGGGCCTGGAGGCAGTGATGCGACTATCTAGTTGACGCAACGAGCCTCCGGTGAAGTTGCGTGGATTTGCATAACGTCCTTCTTCTTCTGTGCGCTTGGCGTTGAAAGCTTCGAAGTCCTTTGTTGTGGTGAAGGCCTCTCCTCGTATTTCGATAAACGATGGGATGGGGTAGGTCGAACTCTCCCGTAGGCGCAATGGGATGCTGCGGATGGTTTTCGCATTTTCGGTGATGTCTTCGCCTTTGGTGCCATCCCCTCGCGTCGCCGCTAAGGTGAGTTCGCCGTTCTCATAAGTGAGTCCCAAACCAATCCCATCCACTTTCGGCTCAAAACTGAATTTGGCCACCAAATCCTCTCCCAGAAGCTTCGTGATCCTCTGGTGAAAGTCGGCGATGTCCTCATCATTGAGAGCATTCGCCAGAGATAACATAGGCTCTCCGTGAGTGACAGTGGTAAACGCGCTGAGTGGGGGAGCGCCAACTTTTTGGGTTGGAGAAGTGGGAGAAGCAAGTTCTGGATTGGTTTTCTCGATGCTCTCTAATCTGCGAAATAGCTCATCGTACTCCGCATCGGAGGCACGAGGGTCATCCAACACGTAGTAGGCATAGTTGAGTTCTTCGAGACGTAAACGTAGAGACTCGACCTCGGTTTTAAGATCCACCGGAAATTCCTTCGCTTGTCTAAGTAATCAGCATGGCATCACCGTAGGAGAAGAAACGGTATTCTCTTTGGACCGCTTGTTTGTATGCGTCCATAATCCGTTCTCTTCCGGCAAAGGCCGCAATCAAGAGCATCAAACTACTTCGTGGCAAATGAAAGTTTGTCACCAAGCAATCGATCGATCTTACCTGCTTGGGAGGATAGATAAAGAGATGGGTAGTCCCTTGTTTCGCCACGACTTTGTCGGTGGATTCGTCCCAGGCGCTTTCTAAGCTCCGCAGAGCCGTGGTGCCGATGGCGAAAACCCGGCCCCCTTGGGCCCTGGTCTGGTTGACTAAAGCAGCGGTCGTCTCATGGACTTCGAAAACCTCCCCATGAATGTTGTGGTCCCGGTAATCTTCTGCCTCGATGGGCTGAAAAGTTCCCAAGCCAACGTGGAGGGTGACGGAGCAGGTTTGAGCGCCGATCTCTTTAACAGATTCGAAGAAGTCTTCAGTAAAGTGGAGCCCCGCCGTCGGGGCAGCAACGGCACCCGGATCCTTGGCGAAGACTGTCTGGTAGCGCTCTTTGTCCATGGGGGCATTGGCGTCTTCCCCTGCTTCTCTTTTGATGTAGGGGGGCAGGGGCATGGTTCCCACTTGCTCCAAGATAGCCATGGGATCTTTATCATCGGGAGTTGACAAGGCACCCACCCAATGGCCTCTCTCTCCTTTTTCTAATAGCCGGAGGCGAAGCTTTCCCGAGGCGAATACCAAGTATTCACCGACCTGAGGTTTCCCCCGCGTTTTCAATAGGAGCTCCCACCCCAATGGGTGGGGTGACAACAAGAGGATTTCCGCCTTACCCTTTGTCGTCTCTCGGTGACCAAAGACCCGGGCCGGGATGACTTTTGTCGTATTGCGTACCAATAGATCGCCTGGGCGTAGGAAGCTCAAAAGGTCTGGGAACTGCTTATGCCTTAGAGTCGAATCTGCTCGGTTTAGAACGAGGAGGCGCGATCCATCACGTTTGGAGGTGGGTTCTTGGGCGATGAGATGCTCGGGGAGCTCATAGTCGTAGTCGTCCAAAGTGTAACGGGATTGAGATTCTGTCACTGTCTTACTCTCTTCATTTGCTTCATTCTTCCCAACAGTTCAGTGGCCATGGTCAACACGACTGGCCCGAAGATGAGAGCCTCGGCGAAGTCATAGGTGTCTGATAGGTGCATGGCAAGACCGGAATAAGTCAGCACCAAGGGCACTTTGGATCGGCAAAATGGCAAGAACGGAACCAGCCAGAGGAGATACCAAGGGTAGACCGCAGGTGTGGAGATCCAGAGCGCAAAGAAAAGCCAAACAGAAACCGTAGGGAGAAGCGTTTTCTTGACTGCGAATATGAGGGCGAAGATCAGAAGGAGGGCGGCAACGATCTTCTGAGCTTGTTTTCTCTTGATATCGTATTCACCGGGCCCAGGCATGAAACTTTCCAAGGTGCGAAATATCGGGGCATTGGCGACCCAGCGGCTGCCATAGTGACGAAATCCCATGCCTATTTTTTCTCCCACCTTGACCAAGAAAAGACCTAATTCTTGGTCTTGAGGTGCGCAGAGGAGAAAGTCTTCGGACAAGAAAAACTTGCCAACCACTTGGTCACCATGGCTCAATGCAAGTGTCTGAGGGGAATCGATCCAGTATCGGCCTTCGAAAGCTCCCTTGAGCCTTCCTTGTCCATCGAAACGCAAGGACTTGCCGTCCAGCTGTTTCCAAGCATCTGAGAAGGCGACAATACGGTATTGGCCGAGCAAGTCGTTCCACTGAATGTTGTCACAAGCTTTGAGGTTGGAGTGATGCAGGAGGCTTTGACTCCTCGGGGGCTCCGCTGACTGCTCAAGAATGACCATGGCCCGTCCAGATGCGGTCACAAGGGGTGGGATATCGTTACTTCTGGTGCCGTCTTTGACCGGGAACCGAAGGGTCTTGCCTTGGTCTATGCCCCCAATGATCTTCCATGTGCCGTCTTGAGGTTGGGCCACGATTTTTCCTGGTAAGTAACACCAGGCAACTGCGCCAAAGACGATGAAGCCCGCTACAATCATGCCTTTCCAACCAGCTTTGACGAGTAGCGAGAAACCGACGATGAGGGTGACGACCTTGCTGAGGGCGGACAAAGCGAAGAACACCCAGGCTGAGGTCTTGTCCCCTTTTTTCAGGGCCAAGATCGAAAAGACCAAGAAAGTCACGGCAACCAGGTCAACGTGCCCGCCGCCGATACCATCGAGCAAGACCAAGGGATGAAAGGCATAAACCACAATCCATCTGGGGTCTTTGTCGTACAGGGCTAAGAGTTTGGGCAAGAGCAGGATTAGAAGGGTGTCAAATACCAGTGTGACGAAAATCCAGCCCCCTAAGTCAGGGGAAACCTGGGAGCCGAGGGCAAAAAGGAACTCGGCGACCGGGGGATAGATGGTGGCAATACGACTATTGTTGACGCCTTGCCTAATTGTCTCGAGGGCAGAATCTTGGCTGAGCTCGTCGAAAAGAGGAGAAGCCGGTGCCTCGCGGTAAGGGTTCCCGCCTGCAGACACCACATGACCTTCGAAGACGTAGCGATTGATGTCATCAGAAGTGTAGAGATGATTGGCCACCAAGCCGGTAAACAAATGAGCAAGAATGCCTGCTGCGATGATTCCCTTTAGGTGTTGGGATTTCGCTGGATCAGCGTTGCGCCACCAAAGCCATTGCAGGAGTCCCATGATGGGAACGGTGAGAAGGTAGGCAGGAAAGGGAAGGCCAAATCGTGTTACCCAAGCCATGACCCCGGCAGCAACCACAAGTAGGGTCGCCGCCAAGAGGGGCCTCTTCTTTGGCTTCGTTCTTGGCGTCAACGTCGCCATGGATCCTAATCCGCAGCGGCTTCGCGAATAGCCAGGAGCTTCTTCACCAAAGGTCCGAAGTCTGCCAGGGGCAAGGCATTGTCCGCATCACTCTTGGCCAATTCTGGGTTCTCGTGGACTTCAAAGAAAAGCCCATCCACACCCACGGCCACGGCGGCTTTTGCCAAGTATGGGACCATTGTACGATCGCCGCCTGTACGGTTGCCATGACCCCCAGGTTGTTGAACGCTGTGAGTGGCATCGAAAATCACGGGAACTCCCAAGCGTCTCATGATGGGAAGCCCACGGAAATCGTTCACCAATGTGTTGTAGCCGAAGGAGTTGCCACGCTCGGTCAGAGTGATTTTCTCACTACCCGCTTCCTCAATTTTCGTTACCACGTTTTTCATGTCGTGGGGGGAGAGGAATTGCCCTTTCTTGACGTTGACGATACGGCCGGTTTTCGCCGCCGCCACCAAGAGGTCTGTTTGGCGACAAAGAAATGCTGGGATCTGGATGATATCCGCCACCTCAGCAACGGCGTCCATTTGAGCGCTCTCGTGAACATCGGTGACCAAGGGCAGGCCAGTCTTTGCTTTCACTTCGGAAAGAATTCTGAGACCTTCTGTCATTCCTGGGCCCCGATAGCTGGAGATGGCTGATCTGTTGGCTTTGTCAAATGAACTCTTAAACACCAAGGTGATGGGGAGATCAGCGGCCATCTCAGCCAACTTTTCCGCGTGGCGAAGTGTGGTATCCAAGTCTTCAACAATGCAAAGTCCGGCTAGGACCACCAGGTTTGATTCTGGTCCGATGGACAAGGTGCCTGATGTAACTGTGCGTGGCGTTTCCATTTATCCCTGAGTCCTTAATGTTGCAGCGGTGTCAGAACCTTGATGGTTCTGAGTGCCAAATGGATGTGAACTGGCGTTTGCCCCGCCGGATCACCGTCTACTTGGACATGGGCTTCATTCTTCTGAGATTCGATTTTGATGTCGTTTCCGCGCAAACGGGTGACGACGCCCTGATCTTTCCACCGAAAGACCCCAGAAGCAAGGTGTCGTAAAATACCGAAGCGACCTCGGCGATGACGAAGATAGATATCCAGTGAGCCGTCATGGGGGAGGGCGTCGGGTGTCAAACTCAGTACGCCGCCGTAGTTAGCCGTATTGCAGACGATGACGTCGGCAAAAGTGTCAGGGATTTCATGGCCATCGACACAGACCTTTAAGTGAGCAGGGTGGTGCTTTCGAATCACGCCCAATCCGATGGGGATATAGCTGGCCATGGAAATGGAACGGTCGGAAGCTAGCTTGAGGCGGTGGGCGTGAATGGCGGAAACCACATCGGCGTCGAATCCGACACCTACATTGGCAAGAAAAGGTCGGCCATTCACTGTCGGGAGATCAAAGTTTTCCGGCTCTCCGCTCAGGGCAGCATCGATAGCTTTTTCTGGGGATGTCAGCGGTATCCCCAACTCCCGGGCTACCACATTGGCTGTCCCCACAGGGATGATGCCTAAGGGGGGAGGGTGGCCATCAGTAAAGCCGGAAACAACTTCGGTGACGGTTCCATCGCCGCCGACAGCGAAAACGGCATCCAAACCAGTGGGCAATTCTCGGGCGATCTCAGTGGCTTCCCCAGCGGCCTTGGTTTGGTGGTAATCGACATGGAATCCCAGAGATTCCAAGTAGTGCTTAGCAGCAATGCCAATGGTTTGACCCCGGTTCTTGCCGGCGCAAGGATTCACGATAAGGCAGACAGATTTCACCGGTGTCT
>WFTN01000424.1 GCA_015485455.1 Planctomycetota bacterium
ACCCCCAAGTAACCAATAGACCCAGTGTAGGGCCCTCGCCTCAGGGGCTCCAACTCGTTGATCACTTCCATGGCCCGGATCTTGGGGGCACCGGTAATTGAGCCTCCAGGCCATGCGGCCTTAAGGAAGTCAAAGAAATCGAGCCCTTCCTTCAGGCGCCCACAAACCCGAGAAACGAGGTGATGGACCGTTGGTGCTGTTTGAATATGGGCATGATCGTGAACAGTGACCGTTCCTGGGCGGCAAACCCGCGAAAAATCGTTACGCATCAAGTCGACAATCATGGCCAGTTCAGCTTTGTCCTTCTCGCTATTCAGTAGATCGGACTTAAGTGCTTCGTCAATCACCGGATTCGGCGAACGGCCAATCGTGCCTTTGATTGGCTGAGACTCAATATGAGGGCCCCTGAGTTTGACAAAACTCTCCGGAGAATGGGAAGAGATGGCCGCCCCGTCCCATTCCATGAAAGCACCGAAAGGCGCTCCATGTTGCCGCCGAATTTTTTCGAACAGGACGATTGGACGGTCATTCACCGGCAACAAGAAACGTTGGGTCAGATTCACCTGATAGACGTCACCAGCTCGAATGTAGTCTTGAATAGCTCGAATGTGAGACAGATAGGTTGATTTCGAAAAACTGGAAATCGCGAGTGATTCCCCTGTGCTTCTTTCCTCTTCAGCGGAGAAACCAGAAGCCCCTTGAAGCACATTGGCGATTGCGGCCATGCGTTCTTCCGCAGATTCTGTCTCATCTAAGCTCAAGATTCGGACTGTGCCTTTGCGCTCTTCATCAATCTCAAGCCAAAGATCATAGGCCCCTAACACCGCATCCGGCAGTCCAGAATCCCGGGGATTGGCCACTGAAACTTGCTCAAAATGTTGGTTGAGCTCGTAGCCCAAGAACCCCATAAGCCCCCCCGAAAAGACCCTTTCGTTTCGGGGGATCTCTCCCAATCCAGACAACTCGGAGAGCATGATACGCGCGGCACTCAAGAAGTCCCCCACGATCTCCAATCCCCCTTCCCGTCTCTTAAGGAGGAAACGCTTATCCCGAATGACCAGGGTCGTGCGAGGGAGTAGCCCTAAGAGAGAATACCGCTGTCCCTGTCTTCGGGCGCTATCGTCTAAGAGAATCTTGCCAGAGAAGCGATCAAGCAAATCATAGATCTGGCTGGCGCCTTGATCTGTTTCAATGTCGATTTGCAGCATGACAACTCCGGAAAGAAAATGGTCCCCACTTGGGGTAGACTTGAACCATGATCGAACTTGACGCATTTCTCAAGGTCATGCAAGAAGGCAAGGGAGTTTCCAAGCACACCCTCAAAGCCTATCGCAGCGATTTGCACAGTTTCTTCACTGACTTGGCAGAAAATCGTGGGAATCCCAAGTTGACTGATGTGGAGCTGCACCATCTGCGCCACTTCTTATCTAACTTGGTAACCGAAGGGTATGCGCGGTCTTCCATCGCTCGCAAGGCCGCAGCACTCCGCGCTTTTTTTTCCTATTCGCACCGAGAAGGCATGATCCCAGAGAACCCAGCAGCCAGCCTGAAAACTTCCTCTGGCCCCCGTGGAATTCCCACAGTGCTTTCCTCCGAGCAAATCGAAGTCTTGTTCGACGCCATGCACGGCAATGGTTTCATCAATATTCGTGATCGCGCCCTCTTTGAGTTTCTTTACAGCACTGGGGCGCGGGTGAGCGAGGCCTGTAGCTTAACGATGGCAGACTTGGACGTCGAAGAGGGCATCGCTCGCCTCATGGGTAAGGGTGACAAAGAACGCTTGGCGGCTTTAGGGCGTTACGCCCAAGAAGCCCTCGACGAGTACCTGCCTTTGCGGGCGGCGAAGGCAAAGAAAGAACGCTCCCTGCACATTTTCCTCAATGATCGAGGCGGCCCGCTTTCAGACCGGAGCGTTCGACGCATTCTCAAAAAGCGCCTCATGGAAGCCGATCTTCCCGTTTCCATCAGCCCCCATTCTTTGCGTCACTCATTCGCAACCCATCTCTTGCAAGGGGGTGCTGGGCTTCGAGAGGTCCAAGAGCTCTTAGGCCACGCTTCCGTCAATACAACACAGATCTACACCAAGATTTCTCCTGAACAACTCCAAGAGGTCTACTTGAAGAATCACCCACGGGCCCGCCTCATCCCAGAGGACTAACCCTCCGTTCTTCCAGTGATACTAGTTCGATTTTGGGGCGCGAGACGGACTCGGCAAGGGCACAGACATGTCTTCGAGCTTGAGGAGAATCTCAGGATCCAGGTTCTCAGTAGAAACGTCGATGGTGCCGTCACCATCCATGTCAGCAAAGACGCGCCCTTGCTGATCTTGGATGAAGATAGCCCGCCTCGTGGTCGTTTGAGAAACCTGAGCTTCTTGTGAACAACTGTCGTAGATGTAGAAATTCGCCCATGGATCGTAAGCCTTTGCCCCGGTGACAGCGACGAAGGTCTCCGGCAACACCCCATGAGTCAAGTAGAAAACGTTGAGCGAGTTCGCCACTGATTCGGCGTCCTCAATCACGTGCGCTTTCTCATTCACACCTTCGGCACTCAAATAAATCGCCGTGCCCATGGCAAGGATAATCGTGATGAGAGTCACAGTACCGCAAATTTGCAGAAGTGTGAAACCAGAGACAGGAGAGTTGGAAGCGTTGCATGTTTCCATAGAAATAAGTTAGTAGCGCTCCACCCGATCGACGAAATCACCATTGCGTCCGCGGATGATATCATCCTGATTCTCTGGAGAGGTTAGCTTCTCGGCAGAGTCTCCATCAGGGCCCATGCTATAGAGATCGTAGTCCGTGTTGACCGGCGTGTTGGTCGCGTCCAAGAATTTCCGAGCCCGGGCCACTTTGTCAATAATCTCAGCAGACAAATCTGAAACAACGAGATCAACCACACCGTCGCCATCAAAATCAACGGAGACCGAGCCGTCTTTGTTCTTCTCATAAGTTGGATTGATTGCTGGCATGGAAGCATGGCCACCACCATGGCCACCACCATGGCCATCAGACGGACTCTCAATAGTCTTATAGACATAGAAACGACCCCAAGGGTCTTTCTTGTTGTTCATACCAATTTGAACCAAAGTCTTTGGCAGCTCACCATTGTTCATACGAAAAGTGTCCACCGCCGATGAAATCGCCTTGATGTCTTCAATCGCTGTTGTCTCTTCGGCCACGTCCATAGCACTGGAATAGATTGGCACAGCCATGAGCACCATAATCGTCATGATTGACATGACGACAGTCATTTCCACCAGACTAAAACCGTTGGCCTCACGATGGGTCAGACACTTTCTCATTTGCTTGACTCCAAAAGGGCCTGCTCATGATTCTTCAGAATGTGGGCGATGGCCTTTGCATGCTTGCTCTCCCCCTCCTCCTCCATGTTCGACTTGAGGAACTCAAGTTCTGACTGGAGACTAGCTAAAGCCGACGCTCGGCCTCGCACCCGATCCAGAGCACGGTTGAGTAATTCAGCTTCATGCATCAAGTAGTCGCCATTTCGAAGCTTAAAAGCATTGGGCACTGTGTTTCCACCAAGTTCTTCGAAGATACATTTGAACCGATAGAGCGGACCGGCCAAGCGATGAGTCACCTTGATGGCCATGACGAGTACGAGCAGTGCCGCCACACCAAGGGCTGGCCAATACCGGGCATCCAATGCCATGAGTTGCGTGGTGTTCTTCACCAGATCCTGGCTGCTCTTGCCTTCCAGCAAGATCCCCACAATGGGTGGGCCGAAGATGCATGCCGTGAGCACAAAGAGAAAAATCGCCAGCAAAAGAGCGAAGGAACCGATAATCCCGAATTGCAAACGAGAATCGACGATGAACTTTTTGCGTCGAAAGAGCTGACTCTCAGAAGAGTCTCTTTCAACGATGCCATCGGCGATGGCCTTTTCAATGGTCTTGGTATGTGCCACAAGCGATCTCCACCTAAGTGACTTGTTTCGGCCAGAAAATAAGAAATTCCGGGCAATCGAGTAGACAAGTCCTGAAGGCTGGATCGACCAATAAAGAAAAGGATCTGAGCTAAAAGTCTTTATCCAAGGAGGTGGCTATTTATTCGAATAAGACTTGGTCAAGACAACACTTCAATAAAGGTCAGAAATACGCTTGCGGAGGAACTCCAGAGCCTCTTTCAGACTAAACTCATTGTAGCCATAGGATTCTTGCATCCGAGTAAAGAAGGATTCGGCAGAGGCCTTGTCAGCCTCGCTGACATTTCCTGGAATCGCCCCTTCCAAAATGAAAACGTCGGTCACGAGTTTCTCAACCTTCTTGAGACTCTGTTTGAAGACGTTGGAGCGGAGACGATGGAACAAATCAGCAAAGACGTCCTCATAGACAATCGGTGAGTCCGGGTTGGATATCCGGAAAGATGCCACTTGGTTCATCAATCCCGAACGAAATACCTCCACGGATTCATCACACTCTAAGAGATTCTCAATCCGTTCCATCAAGCCTTCGTCGGGCTCCAAAGAAGCTGAAGTCCGTGGGTCGACCACTTTTTCGTTGGTGGCAAAAGCCTTCACATTCAAGAAATAGGTTTCGAACAGGCGGTTGTATTCTTCCTCATCCACTAAATCGGCGGCTTTCTGTACGTCCACCGTGAGCAGCCGCAGGTATTCTTCGCGGACGACATCAACGAAACCCTTACAGTCATGGTAACCATTCTTACTTCGTTTCAGTCTGAGGAACTGATAGAGGGAAACGTCCTTAATCAACTCAGGAAGCTTATTGAGAATGAGTAGTGGAGTCAGAGAGTCTCCTGGTGGATTGATGCCAATCTCACTCAACATGGTCAGCATTTCTCTGGCCGAACATCCTCTTCGCCCCTCATAGGCAGCATCCCACATACCCTCGAATTCGGCTTCGTGGTTGTCATACTCATGACGCAAGCTGCCGATTTCTTGGCGTAACAAATTCTTCTCGTTGTCGGTGAGACGCATAGGGACAGAACCATCGTTGTAAAGATGAGCCTTCTCCAAAGGCGTTAGCCCCCCCACAATGCTCTGAATCGCCTTTTTCCTCCCCTCAACTGATGGCTGAAGCAACCTGGTGAGCACGCTCCAGATCCCCGCCACTTTGGCCGTATGGGGAGCGATATGAATAGCATCACCCATCTTTTCGAAATGATGCTGATAGATCTGGGCTTCCTTATCGAATTCCAGCAAGTAAGGCACGGAAATCAGTTCAAGGCGACCTTGAAATGACGGGAAGAGCGGATCTCTCCGGAAAGCCGAAAGATAGTTCTCATTGCTTGTGCCCATGAGGATGAGATCGAGGTGGGCCGTGTACGACTGAAGGTTGATAACACCGGTTTCTGCTGTGGTTAAGAGGTATTTGTTGGCTTCGATGGGTCGCTTGAAGAAGTCGCTGTATTCGACAATGCCCCGGTTGGCATCAACCAAGTCCCCTTGGGCTTCGAACATCGTTTCATTTTGCAGAATCGGAGGAAGTCCCTTCATGGTGGCATGGCCAATCTGCCTGGAATGAGCGTCGATGTTCGACTGAGGTTCAATGGTGACAGCTCCACGCCGATATTGCCGACGAATCGAATAGCGCTCGACCTGAACGTGTCGAAGAATCTTCTTCCAGTCCCCACGGTAGGCCTTCATCAAGGCGTCGTAGATGGCCCGGAACTTGGGGGAGAAATCACCGTCTTGCACCATGCGCGTTTCAACGAAGGACTCTCGCTCATGTTCCGAAGCCTCTTTCAGGGAATTAGCCAGGAAAGTGGCCCTTTGGCTGCGGGGCAAAAGAAAGATGGGGTGGTCATGAAGATCAGAAGGGATTTTGGCTGAAATGCGCTCCGCATCCAAGAAGGCGAAGGTGTCCAACTTCTCTTCCACATCCACGGGGTTAAAGCCGAGAGACTCACCCTTGTCTCCCGCTTCGCTAAACACCCAGCTAAAGCGGAACAAAGCGCCCTCAGGAGTCTGAGAATAGGCTTCCAAACCGCGCATCAACCCGGTGATCAAGGTGGTTTTGCTCGATCCATTGGGGCCATGCAAAAGGAGCATTTTGTCGTTCTGACGACGTTGCACAAACTCACGAAAAGTCCGATAGAGGGCATTCTGAGTTTCTTCTTGCCCAATGGTGGCGTAGTCCACCCCACCATCGACACCATCGAATAACTTAAATCGACGGGTCGGAGTCCCGCAGCACCAAGTTTCTTCGGTGCCGAAGTAGTCCATCATGTCGGCCATATATTGGGAGGACGACCGTGTCAGGGAATAAGGTTTCTTACGAACCTCCTCGAGAAACTGAGAAAACGACAGGATGACGTTATCTCTTTCAAATCGCTCTTCCGATTCCCGGCTCAGTTCATCAATAATTGTCTCAATGGGCCCCATGTGAAACTCCTCATCGACGTGGCGTTTAGACTATCCCTATCATATACGTCGGCATTTCATAGCTGACGTCAGAAGTTCCTTATTTGTCAAAAGTTGAGGCAAATGAGTTGGTCGGGCTCATCTTGCCCAAAAAAGGGATGAATCTCAGCTTTGGGACAAATGAGACCGTTGCCGCTGGGGAGGCAATAAAAAATCGCCATCGCGCTGTTGAGCACGATGGCGATATGACCCCGACGGGATTTGAACCCGTGTTGCTAGGATGAAAACCTAGTGTCCTGGACCTGACTAGACGACGGGGCCGACTCTTTAATGAGGGCAGAAGGACTTGAACCTTCGACCCACTCCTTAAAAGGGAGTTGCTCTACCGACTGAGCTATGCCCCCGAGTTGGCGAGATTATAGGAGCAAGTCAGCGGGATTCAATAAGTTATGTCTCAGATCTCCATGATTTCTGCAGACTTTGTCTTAAAAACCTCGTCAATCTGCTTTTCGCTGGCTTTTGTGAGGTCTTGAATGTCATTTTGGATCTTTTTTAGATCGTCTTCGGTGAAAAGACTGTCCTTTTTTGCCTGATCGGACTGCTTGTTTGCGTCCCGGCGTACATTGCGAATGGCGATTCTTTGGCTTTCCGCCAGTTCTTTCACTTTGCTCACCAGTTGTTTTCTGGTTTGCTCAGTCAGAGGTGGAACACTCAGGCGAATGACTTTCCCAT
>WFTN01000425.1 GCA_015485455.1 Planctomycetota bacterium
CTGTTCTCTGGGGCAAGTGGGCTGCAATTCGGTGAACTTCAAGGTCCAGTTGCGGCGGCGGAAGTGAATATCAAGATTGCCGCACTTGGCGATCTCAATAGCGATGGCAAGAATGACGTTGCTGTAGGGGCCTTTCCGGTTGCTTCAAATCCACCCACCAGCGCAGATCAGGGCGAGGTGAGAGTTTACTTGAGCGGCATTGCACCCATTGCCTCGTATCAGTCAAACTCTGGGAATGCGCCAGCCATGAATTTGAGTTGGATACCAAATGAGGGGTTTAGCAATCATCCAATAGGCACGCTCGCAGCTACGGGTGCCGCGGCAGGAGCTTCAGGGCTCGTTCTTGTTAGCTTGGCTCCTGCAGATATTCCGGTCTTAGGTTTCGATCTCCTCACCGCCGTAGATCCGGTCAATTTGTTAGCCCTTGCTAACATTGCTGCAAATCCGATTGGCAACTTCATCATAGCTGAAGTCTCGCGCAGGTCTCCTGCGATTGCTGGCACAACTCTCTTCGTTCAATTTATTCAAGTAGCCCCAAGTGTCCAAGCTTCCAATGGCATCAAGTTGATTGTCATTCCATGATGGAACGATTGCGCAGATTTGAATCCGAGAGGGCGTCGGGAGGAGCCGGCGTCACTACGACCTCGGGGCACCAGGGGCGGCACTAAGTGTGCATGCGGACCATCGGCGGAGCTTCTTCTAAGATTTTGGCTTCGTATAGGGCAATCTCTTTGAGGCGCGTTCTGACTTTGGCTTCATCCATGACGTGGATGGCCATGGAAACGTAAGAGGTGTGGTGCCGGGCTTCGCTGGCCAAGAGGCTTTGGTAGAGCTGGGCTAATTCTTGGTCTTCTAAATTCTCTGCCAGAAGTTGCATACGTTCACAGGATCGTGCTTCGATGAGAGAGCAACAAAGGAGGGTATCGACCAAGCGTTGTGGTTCTTGTTTGTTCACGCAAGACAAAAGCTGGCTAGCGTAGGGGCTGGGTTTCTGCTTGTCGTAGGCGATGCCGCGCCTCTTGAGCAATCCTAAAACGATTTCAAAGTGCTCCAGTTCTTCGCGGGCGAGTTCGGACAGAGTTCGCAGCATGTGATGCTGTTTCGGATAGCGAAATATCAGTCCCAGGGCGGTGGAGGCCGCTTTCTTCTCGCAATGCGCATGATCCAAGAGGATCTCATCCATGCCACCCAAGGCTCGACTCAACCATGCCTGGGTTGTGTCCGATTCAAGATTCAACATAAGACTTTTTCATAAACCTCGAGCAAAGCATTCATTTCTCTTTCCAGTCCGTAGTGGTCGCTGGCGTATTTTCGTGCCTTGTTCCCTAATTGCTGGGGATCGTGTTGTGATAGCCCCTTGAGCCAGGAAAACCAAGCCTTGAGCCCTTGAGCTGTGGGATCGATTAAGTGAGCGAAATCCTTGGAGGCAGATTCCAGAAGCCCCGTGTTTCCGGGATTTCTTCGAGCGGCAACGCAACGACCCAAAGCGAGAGCCTCCAAAATGGCATTGGACGCTCCTTCGTTCTCCGAAGAGTTGAGTAGGAAGTCGTACTGGCGGATAAGCTCTTGGGTTGCCTGGGGGCTCAGTGAGCCTAAAACACGGGTGTCGTCTTGAGCCTCAACGGCTTGCTGAACCTTCTCACCGTATCCCTGGTCGATCACTGGGCCAGCTATAGTCAATGTGAAATGAAAGCCTTTCGTCTTTGCCTGTTCTTGCCATGCGATGGCCTCAAGTTGTCCCTTGACTTGGCGAATCCCTCCCACAACAACTCCCCGGAGAGGGCGATGGAAGGGATGGAATTCTGGCGGAGGCAGAAAGACTCCCCGAGGGACCACGTGGAAATTGTCGCATTCAGGAAAAGCAGCTTTTAGTTTTCGGCCATCCTGGGCAAAGGGGCCGACAACGGCATCCGCTGCCGCCAAGGCTTGGCGGCCTTGTTCTTGGGGGCTACCTTGGGGACCATGCAGATCTGTTCCCCCCAAGCTAATGACCAAACGCGTGTCCTTGATTCTATTCTTGAGTGCCAGGGCGGTGGGACCGCAATGGACGGCGTGGTGTGCATGGATGATGTCGGGGGCCAGTGAAGGAACTTGGTCTTTTTCCGAATTCTCTAAGATCGTCACGGTATGTCCGCGTTTTATTAAACCGTCGGTCCAGCGTTGAACAGTGACCGTGTTTCCTCGAGCTGTCGACTGGTGTGTTGGTGTCAGGAATACGATCTTCACGAAAGTTCTCCGAAAGGAACAACATCAAGATTCCAAGACTCGATGAGATCCTTGAGGCTGTCCCCAGTCAAGAAATCCAATTCGCATTGCCTATCTTTGCTTGCGGTGAAGGTGCTTTTCTCCCTCCTACCTGGATGTACCATCCACTCGCAGGTGGTGGCATTTGTTGTCCCTAAAGCAGAGATGGATTCTTCTTCTTGGGTGACAGAGAACTGAAAGCCGACGAATTCTTGGCAGGCGAAATGACCCGCATCTTCAATTCTTCGGCGCATCTCC
>WFTN01000426.1 GCA_015485455.1 Planctomycetota bacterium
ACCCAGAACATTGCCCACATCGAAGTAGATGCCCAATCGGTCGTTCTGGAAAGAATCGATAAAAACTGCAAACTCGATGGGCGAATAGAAAAGTCCATTCCAGACGTTCTCAATCAGAAGATCAACACCTACCTCTTCGGCCACAACGAGGAGACGCGACACAGCTTCTCGCGCCCGATCAAAGGCCAGGTCATAGCGGATGCTCACATCTGGACAGATGGCACTATTGGCCACACCTGGAACGAAAAGAAGGGCATCCAAACCGAGCCACCCGGCCCGTCGAAGAGCAGCCTCATGCAGGGCGATCGCCTCCTCCCTTTCTTCCAGATCATCGCTGGCTGGATTCTTGCCCCAACTCATTCCTGATGCCAAGGTTTCCACCCGCAAACCAGAGGTATCGATCAGACTTCGGATCTTATGGCATTCTTGCTCGCTTGTATCCGTGGTCAAGACACCCGTGGGTGCGATGCAAAGCTCGATAGCATCAAATCCCCATTCTCTTGCTTCCTTGAGAACAGAAGATATATCCGCTGTGTTTTCCAAACCATTGGGGAACGACCAATAAGTCGTAGATTTGATCATAGTTTTCAGTCCACAAATGAGAAACACCCGAGGCGCACTCGAAACCACTTTTCGTGTAACATGTGATCAGATCATAGAAGACGTCTCACCAAGCAGGAATCGTTCCTGCGAGTTTTTCGACAGATTTGGAGTATTCCTTTGGACTTGCGTCATCTGGCTCTCACCAGCAACTTTAGCGGTTTCGACTGGGGGATCGTGGCGTTCTACCTGCTTGCCACTGTTGCCATCGGCGTTTACGTCAATCGCTATGTAGGCAACATGGGTGACTATGTGGTTGCTGGGCGTTCCCTGAACTCCTACATTGCCATTGCCACCATGGTGGGTTCCGAGTTGGGTCTGGTGACCGTCATGTATGCGGCTCAGAAGGGATTCACTGGAGGGTTCGCCGCCTTTCACATCGGCTTGGTGGCCGGTGTCGTCACACTTATCATCGGCATGACTGGTTTCATCGTCGTTCCCTTGCGACGACTTAAAGTGTTGACGATTCCAGAATTCTATGGCCAGCGATTCAGCCCTGGAGTCCGCATCTTAGGCGCCATCATGTTGGCGGTGTCCGGTATCCTCAACATGGGGCTGTTCCTCAAAGCCGGGGCTCTCTTTGTTACCGGTCTGACGGGCCTCAATGATCCTGAACACGTCAAGATCATCATGACGCTTCTCATCGTCTTGGTTCTGGTCTACACCATCTTGGGAGGCATGGTCTCCGTTGTCATGACGGACTATGCCCAATTCTGTGTCTTGTCCTTCGGCATGATCCTGGCTTGCGGCTTCGCCATCTACCGACTGGGCTGGGGACACATCATGGATACGGTGCAAGAGGTTCATGGGGACAAAGGATTCAATCCCTTCCACCGGGACGGCTTTGGGCCATCCTATATCGTTTGGATGATCTTCACCGCTGGTATTGTCTCTTGCGCCGTTTGGCAAACAGCAGTCATGCGGGCTTGCTCGGCTTCCAGTACCGACGTGGTCAAAAAGCTCTACGCTTGGTCATCCATTGGTTTCTTGATTCGATTCATTGTGCCCATGTTTTTAGGGATCTGCGCCCTCACTTACTTCTCAACGGTACACGGAGTAACGGAAGGACTCGATGATTCGGAAGCAACGATGCAAGCTATGCCCATATTCTTGGGACAGATCTTGCCCGTGGGTGTCATCGGGCTTATCGCCGCTGGTATGCTGGCTGCCTTCATGTCTACCCATGACAGTTACCTTTTGTGTTGGGCCAGTGTCTTGGCTCACGATGTTGTTGGCCCTATCGCCGGAGAGAGATTGACCGAACAGAATCGACTCACCATTGCCCGGGCCTTCATCTTGATCATCGGTGTCTTCCTGCTCATTTGGAGTTTGTGGTATCCCTTGAGACAGGATCTCTGGGACTACATGGCAGTGACTGGAGCCATCTATTTTACTGGTGCCTTTGCCGTGCTTCTTTTTGGTCTTTATTGGAAAAGGGCAAGTTGTGTTGGGGCCTACTTTGCCCTCGTTGCTGGGGGGCTCTCCGTTCTCGGGTTGAAAGGGGTGCAAGAGTGGTTTGGTTTCGAGCAATCGAGCGAGATCATCGGCTTGACAGCAGCAGCGTCGGCACTGGTGCTCATGGTCATAGGATCACTCATCTTTCCCGACAAGAACCCCAAAGACCTCAATGGAGAATTAGCATGACCGGTTGGCCACTTTTCTGGAGTGTTGTTTTTGGTGTCGCCGTGTCCGTCTTCGCCTTCGTCGCTATCGTTGTAGCCATCGGTGGATACAAGGATGTTAAGATCATGCTTGATCGTTTGAAGTCAGAGAAACCATAAAACACAGCACCCTCGGGGGTGGCGCCGTTTTCTTACTGCTTGCGCTGAGCCGCCGCGCCAAAGAAATCTCCTCCCTTGGCCTCCTCATCATCGGTTCCCCAAGGGATCTCCCCAGACACGTCCTGCAGCAAGGGAATATGTTTCGAACAATGGATGTAGGCTTCGTCCACTGCCACAACGATCCAGCAAGTTGGCCTTCGCCCCCCCACTGCTTTGATGGCATTTGCCATGGCAGTCGTCATCTGTGGGTGACTCGCCATGATCTCGTTATCAACGATTTCCGCCCCTCCATTCACGTGAAGACCGATCTTGTCGCGCTTGAAATCAACGAAGAACATCCCGACATGAGGGTTCTCCAAGATGTTCCCGACACTGGCCATGACCCCATTGCCGCGATACTCGGGCATCGCCAGAGTCTTGTCGTCGAGGACTATGACAAAGCCGGGAGGGCCTGCTCTCAAGGAACAATCACAGTTCCCAGCAGTATCGGCTGTAGAAATGAAGACCATTTCAATGGATTCCAGAAAGTTCATCATCCGGGCGTTAAGACAAGACAACATTTGTCTGCCATAGAATAGCCCCGCTTGCTCCGATGACCCAAAACGCTCTTGAGCCCGTTTTTCCCCCGCCGATCCTGTGCTGCCCATGGCCCTTCTAACTCCCATTCTCTAAATGAATTTTCATAGAATCGATCGTGTCAGTCTATCAACACGAAACTGCTTGAGAAGCTAACGCCACAAACAAACTCAACGACACGCGAAGGCGGATTCACTGGATCTCCCCAGGAAAGTAAACGTTCTGTAAATTCCGAAATTGCCTGAACCAACGAGATCACGCTCTCGTTTCCATCATTCAAAGGGGATCAATCTCAGATCCGGGAATCGAAAAATCGCCAGCATTGGGCAAGCGCTAAGACCTTCGAAGTCCTGGTGTTTCGCTCTTCATTGGAGCCGTTACTTGACGCGAACAGCATCACTACAGCTATTGTTTGCCATCGTTTTCATCATAGGACGACCTGCGTTCTCGCAAGATGAGGAGAAGCCTCAAGAAGAAAAACCACCAGAAAAAGAGTCTAGCCAGTCAAAAGAGTTGGAAGAAGCCATCAACACCTTAGATGAAGTCATCATCACCGCATCGCGCAGTGAAAAACTGATCTTCAACACTCCCGTGGGCACAACCGTGGTCAACGCCAATGAATTGCGTGAACGGCAACCAAGGACGGCGGCTGAGGCACTACGACTCAAGCCCGGCATTTGGGTGCAGAAGACTGGCCATGTGGGCGGAGCTCCCATCCTACGGGGTTTCATGGGTAATCGGGTCATCTACCTCTTCGATGGAATCAGAAGAAATACCGCTGGCCTCTTTGGCGGTCCCAACAGTTTCCTACAAACAGTTGACGCCATGGATATTGATCGCATTGAAGTCATTCGTGGCCCAGGGTCCGTCTTGTACGGTTCTGACGCTATCGGTGGCGTTGTCAATGTCATCACCAACGAAGAGCCCCTTTTCACTGACGAATTAGAATTCCATGGCCGGACCCTCTTCCGCTACGGCAGCGTCGATGACGAATTGTCAGTTCGCCAGGAATTTGCATTGAGCACCCAAGATATCCATGTGGCCATCGGTGGCACCTACCGGGACATTGATGATTTAGAAGGTGGCGGCGGGGTCGGAAGACAAAGCCCCAGCGGTTGGGAAGAGCAGAACTGGGATGCCCAAATTGACTGGGCCATTGCAGACAATCAAGTCTTGGGCTTCTTTGTCCAAGACTACAATCGAAACAACGCCCGTCGATTCGATCGGCCCACCCGCATCGAGGATGCCGACCGAGAACTCTTCGGTGTGCGCTACGAGGGCAATGAACTCAACGCAGCCATCGAGAACCTCACTGTGACGGTCTACTACCAACGTCAGAGGCGATTGAACGACGACCCTAGTCGCGACAGCAAAAGTGACGAAAAGACCTTCGGTTTCGACATCCAAGCGACATCTTTAGTCACCGAGAATCTCACTCTGACTTGGGGAAGCCAACTCTATATCGACAACATCAAGAAAAATGACCCCCAAAGAAATCGCGAAGATCCTGAAGTCGATTGGCTCAACTTTGCCTTGTTTGCTCTGGCGGAGTGGCAAGTCTCTGATGGGTTGCGCGTCGACTTAGGTCTGCGTTGGGACCACTACACCCTGGATTCTGACGCTCCCGCATTCTCGAAATTGGCAGGATCAGTTCAGTCTGCCATCAACAGTGGTTCCTTCAGCCTCGATGACCTGAACCTGGACCAAACTGGGGACGCCATCACTGGATCTTTGGGTTTCGTCTTTTCCGTCACCGACAATATCAACTTGGTTGCCCACGTGGGCCGTGCCTTCCGGGCTCCGAACAAGAGCGATCAGCTCTCCTTCGGTCAATTCACTTTCGGATTCAACGTCCCAAGTGGCGGTCTTGATCCAGAATCAAGCTGGACGTTCGAGAGTGGTATTCGTCTTTCCTATCCTAACTTTTCCGCATCTTTGATCGGTTTCCACACTATTCTCGACGATGCCATTGTCCGACAAGCATCGACCTTCAACGGTTCTAACTTTGTCGATGTCAATGGCAACGGAATCGAGGATTCCGATGAGCAAGTGTTCAAGAAAACCAACTCTTCTGGCCAAATCGAAGTCAGCGGTATTGAATTTGAGGCTGCCTGGTACCTCCCACAGGAATGGACGGAGGATCTTCTGGGAGACACCGCCATCTCTGTCTATGGCAACCTCACCTGGATCGAAGGACGGGACAACGGAAAAGGCGAGCCTCTTGACCGAGCTTTCCCATTGAATGGGCTCTTTGGCCTTCGATTCGATGACAACCGCGATCGAAGCAAGAGCGACTGGTGGGCCGCTTTCGAAGTTTCAGTTGTTGATATCTTCAACCGAATCCCCTCAGATCGGATCAACCGTGACCCAGCCTTCCGCGCTGATCCACAAGACCGCAACTCTGGCCCCCTCAGGGCCGATGGGGGAGTTCCAGGATACACCACCTTCAGTGTTCGTGGCGGTGTGCGCTTATGCGAAAACGCAACGCTCACTTTGGCCATCGAAAACTTCACCGACAAGAAATATCGGGTGAAGGACTCTCGTATTGACGCCCCTGGCCTCAACGCCGTTGTTGGCTTGGAAATCACCTTCTAACCGAGCAGACAGCGTGAATCTCCTCAGAGATGGACAACTGTACATAAGTCCTGTCCCTTGTTGTCGGACTCGAAGCCCTTTGCATGATGGGGTTTCGAGTCTCCGACACTTGGGTCTCATCATCATAGTCCTCACTCTGTCCTTCGCTCTAGACCTGAAGGCCCAGGATACCCCCATCACCTTTGTGGGAATATGGGACAGGGCCCGCCCTCTTGTTGAAAGGGCAGCCCGAGAAACTAAAACGTCTGTGCGTTTCCTCCCTGGAGAGATCAGCTCCGAAGATATTGCCAGTGCCATCAACATGCCCAACCTCATGTTGCTCTTGAACATCCGCCCCAAATCAGCCATGAACTTGATGGCGCAGCTCGCTCGAGTGCCCCACCCACAAGTCCGCTTAGTTCAACTCGACCAAAGAGATGGCCACGCAGGATTGCTCAAGAGTGATTTCATGGTTCAGAATCCGGAGGTGAGGGCCTACTGGAAAGCCAACGGTCTGGTCAACATGAAGCGACTCTTGGTCTATCTTAAAGATCACTACTTGGGACAACCCGGAAAAATAGAGCCCCCTGCAGTCATTCCTGATCATGGTTTCTACCGACCAGGCCAAGATGAGTTGATTTCCAACCTGGACGAGCTCAAAAAGAAGTCCCCATGGAAGGAAAATGCACCCAAGGCAGCAGTTCTCATCCAACAATCGTTTTGGATTACCCGCGATGTCAGGGTCATCGATGCCATGATCCACGCTTTGGAGAAAGAAGGATTCAACGTCGCCACTCTTTTCTCAGAAAACCAAGCATGGATGCGCAATGCCCTGACAGATTTCCAAGCGGACATCCTGATTGAGGACCGACATGGTAGCCCCTGGAAAGATGCCAAAGGCAACTTGCTCTCCTCCTTGGGCGCCCCCTACTTGCGTCCGATATCCATGCTTGCCTACACCATTGATGAGTGGCGAGCAGACCCCCAAGGGTTGGCAGTCCGCGACCGAACCATGTTCATGGCTCTCCAAGAAATCCACGGGACTATTGAACCCATGGTTGTCGGAGGCTTGGTCCACAGCGTCCGGGGTTTCAAGCTCCATGAGCCAATCCCAAACCAGATCAACACCTTCGCTAAGCGCGCCAAGAAATGGGCGATTCTCAGGGCCAAGAAGACATCTGAAAGAAAGATCGCCCTCATCTACTACAACAAGTCTCTGGGCAAGAGCGACGTCATGCGCGGCAGTCCAACTGGAGCTTTCTTAGACATGCCCAAGAGCATGGCATCGTTTCTGAACGCGATGAAGTCCGCCGGTTACCATCTCCCTTCGCCCCCATCCTCCGGAGAAAAGCTTCTCGAAGTCGCTATGAACCGGGGTCGAAACTTGGGCCCTTGGGCGCAAGCCGAATTAGAAAAGACCGTCGACGCTGGCGATGTAGTCTTGATCCCCGCGAAGAAATTCAGAAAGTGGTTAGGCAAGAAACTGGATCCTGTCCACCTAGCTTCCCTCAAAGAACACTTCGGCCCAGCACCCGGCAAGATCATGGTGGTCACAAGAAACGGAGAGGAACAAATTGTCCTTCCCGTGATCCGCTTTGGCAATGTTGTCCTGGCCCCCCAGCCAGAAAGAGGGTCAAAACAGGACAGGGCTTTGCTCCATTCTCGTGAAGTGCCTCCCCCTTACAATTACCTGGCCTTCTATTGGTGGCTGGAGGAAGAGTTTGGAGCGGATGCCATTTGCCATTTTGGAACTCATGGTTCCTTAGAACTTCTACCTGGCAAAGAGGCTGGTCTAACGGACCGGGATTGGGGGGCCATTTGCCTAAGCACATTGCCGGTGGTCAATTTGTGGATCATGGACAATCTCGGAGAAGCCTCTCTTTCGCGGCGTCGTTCCTTTGCATTGCTCAGCGATCACATGCCTCCCCCGGCAGTCCAATCTGGACTCCACGATTCTTTGCGTTCCCTCCATGAAGACATCCACAAATTCAATTCCTTAGAAACTGGCATTTTACGGCGAGAGTTTCGCAAACGCATCGCCGATAAGGCCGAGGCTCAAGGGCTTCTCGTGGCCCTCGGGCTTGAACGCGACGAGAAACAACTCCTGTCGGATGAAGAGATCGAAAGAGTCGGAGACCAACTTCACGATATCGAACAAACGACCACACCCATGACCCTCCACGTCTTGGGCCAACCTGTCAATGATG
>WFTN01000427.1 GCA_015485455.1 Planctomycetota bacterium
ACAATTGCGAATCGTCGGCGAGAGAATCGTCGATGGCAACGTCGATGTCGGACTCAAGTAAATCGCGCCTCCCATTGGGGAGAATGCAGAGCCCGTATTGGCGAGAGTGCCGCTGCCATTGATGAAGGAAAAACCATCAACGAAGGAGCTACTCACTGATGTATTGAATACAATGCATGAGCCGCTGTTCGTTCCATCGATTATGGACTGCCCAATACCTGACCCCACAAGACCAAGCTCAGTAGCTGGCCAAACCAAATTCTCTTGATACGTCCCCGCCGCTACCACCACCATGTCACCTGTCGCACCCGCATTCAAAGCCGATTGAATGGTTGGATAGGCGGCAGAAGGAACGGACAAAGTTGCCTGAGCGTTGGCAATGCCACAGATCGCTACAATCAAGCAGATCAAATATATCTGAGCGAATCTCATAGATCGCACCTCCTCTTCTCTTATCGATATGTATTCCAAATGACATTGACATAAGCAGGCGCACCCACAATTGTAAGGTCATCCGTGCCCCGAACGTGATTGCCGAAATGCAACATATGGTCGGTCAGGAAGCCTTCAATTCCTTTCGATATCGTTGGAATGTTGGGGGCATTCGAACTGGGCCAAAAAGTGCCATTCCCCCAAACAACATGGTTGGATGGAGTTGTATATCCAAGATTGTGGGCACAATGATCCGTATATTCAACGGTCCCTGTCGCCATGGTGAGCCCGACAAGATTCACATCGGAACGCGATGTGGGCCCCCAAATCCCAAGGTAAGTTTGGCTGAAGCCCGTGGGTATCTCAGGAATTAAGACCGTGCTCACCCAACTATGCATGCCTGCACAACTACCAAAGTTCAAGGGCGAGGTGAAATTTTGGTTGAAGTCGAGGAGACCACCACTGCCCCCACCTCCAGCCTTACAATTGCAGAGGGGACCAACCGTTGCCCCATCGATATTCATGGGCATTTCAGCTAAACACAAAGGCCCAGGAGATTGACCAAAAGTCGTCATGTTCGTGGTGTGAGACACGGTACTGCGGATGGAATCATTAGGTCGGTTGTTGAGATCAAGATCGGAGGCAGTTGGAGGAGCCGTCGCCCAAAGAAAATTGCTTGGAGTAACCAAGTGGTAGGACTCGCCCATGTGCTTGGACGATGGGTTACCGGCAATGAACCTAGGATTCAGAAGAGGTAAATCAATATGATCCAAGCAGCCGTCATAGTGAGACATCACCAAAGAGAACTGTTGACCACCACTTGGGTCCAGAAAAGCCTCGTTTGGATCAATCGGCCGCATAAGATTAAGGTAGCCGCGAAACACGACCCGCCCGAATTGTCCTGAAGGGGGCGATGAAGCACCGGAATAGCAAGCAGGAATTGAGCTCGGGGGAATATTCGGTGTCGAAGAAAAGGCGACCGCGTCGCCCTCCAACATGTATTTCCAAAATCGGTACTCAGTTGTTCCCGTCGGACCTAGTCCAGTCCATGTGTTCACAAATTTGGCCAAAATAAAATCCTCCCGAACAGTACCCGTAGGAGAGGAACCAATCGTGAAGAAGGATGCACCAGGAACCAAAGCATCACCAACAGTAATCCTCACGACGAATTCATCACAAGCGGGTAGCCCGACCGTTGAGGGTAACCCCCCAGACCCACCTGGGTGCGGGAACAAGTGCACAGTAACATCGATCCCGTCATTCGATTTCAAAGCACAATCTTTCAGAACGCCGAACTGCCCAAATTGTTGCACACCGAGCAATGTCGGTCCAAGAACGCTGGGTAAGTTGGGAGTTACCGTGGTGCAGCAGCCAGCAGAATCAAATTGGTCATCACCAACGGGATAGATGAGTTGGCCCTGAGATCCATTCGCGAAGAGGAAGAAGCTCAGAGATATGGCCAAAATTGGGCAGAAGAGAGGCCCAACCTTTAATCGGCGGAATTGATCTTCTTCTTGGTTCTTCTTGGGATGTCATGTTCTCAGTCATCGGTTTCCTTCCGCCATGGACAACGAAGTTCTGGTGGAGCTTCGCTGCATACAAGCTTTCTTTGTTAGGGCACGATTAGATTCTCTCACGAAGTTGATGGACTAACGGCCTGATCCATCTCTACTTTCCGAAGAATTGAATATGCAATTCACGCGAGGGACAGTCAAACAAAAAAATGAAAAAAGTTAGGATTCGACCAATGGCACAGAGAGATCCCATCCTCAATGCCACACCACCGAGTGTGGCATCAACAGCTTAAACCTTGAAAACTACTTCACTTCAAAGATGATGGCATTTGTTGGCACAAGGACCCCCGGGGATTCCTCGATGACTCCTTGGAGGGTGAGTAGAAGAGGAATGGGGATGGCAGGTCCTGGGCCGGAAGTCCAAGTCGGGTGAAGGGGCATACTGCGAAGTACCAACTATGCACTTGGGTTCGATTGAGGGAATCCGATGCAGAATGGAGGAAGCGGGATCACTCGGCTGTCTTGACAAGTCGGGAAACCAAGAAGTTGGATCAATCCCCGAGGCTACCCAAGCCGATTCTCGCATCGGCATGCTTCGGATCGATAGCCAAGGCCCGCTTGAGGGCTGCCTTAGCTTCTTTTCTGATTTCTGTTTTCTCTTGCTCGGATTCGGCGAAGGGGAGCATCCAAGCCAGGAGAATGCCATAACGAGATTGCAAATCAGCACTCTTCAGATACTTGAGTGCAAGATTGCGAGCTTCATCCAAGAGACTCAGAAACTGGACATCTGACATGGCTTCTACTTTCGCTGACTCCTCTGGCAAAAGGAGGCTTTTGAACTTGGGGGCGGCGCCCTTTTTCTTCTGGTCCGTTTTCTTGGAAGTGAATGAATCGAACCAAGACGCGGCCACGGCTGCGCGAAGAGCCTCCCCTTGTTTCTTGTCATCCAAAACGATGGTGAAATACAACTCCATCATCTCATCGGTTGATTGCGGACCATAGTTGATGTCTTGAGCTGGGTGATGTGGATTGTCTGGGTTGTCATCTGAATTGTCAAAAACAAACTCAACGTCAATACGGGTGCCCTTGGGCAAATAGAGGGGCTGCCGATAGCTATAGATACTCTGCCACCGAAAATCCCAATCTGGAACTGAGATAAGAGGGAGCACTTTGCCGTCAGGGAGAACCGCTACAGCCCGCGCTGACTTGCCTATGAAGTGCATATGAGGCTGAATTGTGAGCAAGCGAATCGTCGCTGGCAACGTTAAGGAGACTTGTTCCTTGTGGTCTTTCCTACCCGCCTTGATGTGCAACAGCTCCGACCCCAAGACGAAACCATCAATCTCGTGTTTGATCGCTTCCTTGGCGAAATAGAAGGCGAAACTGCTTTGGTCTTTAGCCTCCTTTCCACTCAGATGGTAGTGGATTTCAATGATTAAGTCACAACCACCAGGGAGCACCGTGGCATATCCCTTGGGCAAATTCTCCGCGGTGCTTCCAGGAGCCCAACCGCCGAATGGCAACACCAATTCTGGTTTCTTGCCGCGAAACGCGTCGAATCCGATTTCCTTGTCCTTGGCGTCCTGCTTGCGTCCCCATCCCACATAGTCGGCATAGACAATGGAATGATGAACAACCGTAGGATCTCCTGGATGAAAATCAATGGCGCGGATCTTCACATCTTCCGGGAAGGGGTTAGAGACCACGAATCTACGATAAATATCGTCACCAGTTCCCGGGACCGTGTAGGGTTCCTCCATCGTGACGACCAAATCTGGTTCTCCCAATTCCCAATTCGACTCCAACTTAGGGAGAGGAGGAAAAATGACCTTCTCTTCACCCTTCGGGGCCCCTGCTTTGGCCCACGATTGCAAGGCAGCTATCTGCAATGAGGTAAGCCGCCTTTGACCTTTGAAATGTCCGAAGTTGGGGGCGGCAAACCAAGGTGGCATCCGCCTCTTCTTTGTCACCAAGGCCGACATGCGGGCCCGGCGCTTTGCTTTTCCGTAACTTGCCAAAGAAAACGGCGCGCTCCCTTTAGGTTGGTGACAGGAAGTGCAGTTGGCTCGAAGAAGCGGCAAGATGTGGCGCTCATAGGTGAGAGGAACCGGCAAACCTTCTGCCCAGGATTCAAAAACACAACCCACCACCGATGTTCGAGATACCTTGGGGGT
>WFTN01000428.1 GCA_015485455.1 Planctomycetota bacterium
GCATTGGATCGCCCGTGGCGGCGAACAAGGTCAAATTGACGCCGCCGTCGCCGGGCGGATCTGGCGAAGCTCCGCATTCAATAACGGCCCGCGTGCGTCCTTGGTCATCCTCAATGACGAGGCGATGGATTCTGAGTTCGGTCATAAATTGGTTTCCTATTTGGGGAATGAGATAGAGAAGCTGCCTCATGAGCGAATTCACAAAACAGCCTCTCGAAATTGAGAAGATGAAGAAGCAGCCCTACGCAGAGATCCGCTCGTCTTCCAAGACTTCTGATGCGCCAGGAGAAAGGTGGCCCCTCTCCGCAAAGGAAAAGTATCCGCTGCTTCCCAGGATCAGATGATCCAAGACACGGATGCCAAGAAGTTCTCCGGCGGCGGCAAGCCGCTGTGTGACTTTCAGGTCCTCCGCTGATGGCGTAAGTTCACCACTGGGATGATTATGAATCACCACAATGGCTGCCGATCCCACAATCAGGCCCGGCCGAAACACTTCTCTTGGATGTACAAGACATCCCGACAAAGTGCCAATGGCAATCACCCGCCAAGCCAGAGGAACATTTTTGGCGTCAAGATAAATGGCGGCAAAATGCTCACGGTCAGCATTGGGATCAATGATCTTCTTGGCCAAGCGATGGACAGATGCAGCACATGACATAGCTTCCGCCTTCTTCTTACGGCCATAAGAGATCTTCACCTCTCGGCAGTAAACTATGGACGGATCCTGGCTGTCGTTTTCAGACATGGTCTTTCTCCAATTGGTTTTAGTTGATGATTCCTGCGAATACGGACTCGGAACGAGTCACAGGCTGGGATGAATTGAGGCAACGGTTGCGGAATTCGCAACCGCCACAGGTCATGGGCGAGGCATTACGGGGAAAAGCGCCGGCCTGGATGGCCGTATCAACTTCGGCGATGGTATCGCGCAGTTGATTGGTGCGGTTCTGATCACAAACAGTGACCAGTTCCTGCACCTTTGGCGCTTTGGTCTTGGTGAGGATGATGTAGCGGACTTGGGAAATGCCGCTGAGAAGAGAATAGGACGCAGCCTGAAGCGAGTACTCGGCTTGTGCTGGGCTCCACGCCCTGGCCGAAGTCTTGAGCTCAACCAACTCAACACTCTCCGCCGTATCACGAACGAAGTCGACTCGCCCTTCCAAGGAAAGCTCATGGCTGATATTCGCCATATGCTCTCCTTCGATGAGAGTCACGTCTTGGATGCGGCCCCAGGCACAATACGCTTCAATCATACGCTTGGCCGTGTCAATGGCCTCAGCCACATCACCGACGACAGGACAACCAGTGATCTCCACGCGGGCTTCAAGGAGTTCCCTGAAGACCGCATGCATCTCAGCTTCGTTTGGTTCACGACCATCCTGACGTTCAGACACGTCCCATTGCACAGCGTCGTGCATGGCGCTGCCCATGGGCAAAGCCAAGGACAGGTGCTCACGTTCGGCCCTGTCGACGTAACGAAAACGAAACAGGCGCGGACACCGCAGGTATGTTGAAACCTTGGAAAAGCTATAGCGCCGCCTCATCGGTTGTTACCGCCGTTGAAGCGATCGATGAGTGAAGATGCCTGAGACTTGGTGAGGTCGGTGAGTTTGTCGACACCAGCTTCGTCAAGAATCTGGGTTGGGCTGAGATTGGCGTTTCGGCGGGCCAATGACAGCAGGAAATCAATCTGGCGTGGGCTTGCAAGCTGCGGACGACGGCTTGTGCCATTGCCGTTTGAAGCATGATGGCCGTTTCCATTGGAACTGGCGTCGAGTTGCGGACGTGGGCCAGCGACCTGGTTTTCAACCTCGTCTCGAGCTTGCTGAAAGAGGCGTCGAACTGCGGCGCTGAATTCTTGTTGGTCAGTGAGAACGGGGTCTGGAAGTTCAATTTCGACGCCAAGATGGACAGCGTCTGAGCTGTAAGGCTCATCACCGGGAACTTTCTTCGTAAATGAAGCGTTGATTTTGATCATGGGAGGACTCCTTTGTGTTTAGAAAAGCTATTCACCTTTCTCATGACACAATAAGACGCTGTTTTGAGCATGCACTCCAACAGAATCGCTTGGGCAACAACCTCGATTGACTCTTGGTTCAAACCACGGCGCCATGGTCTTGGTGTGCGGAACGTTCTCTTCAACGTCCCCAGGCCCTGCTACGCTCCGATTCAAGATTTCAAGATAGGCGGATCCCACAAATGTCAAGCTACAATGTACGGCGCAAGGTCTTCATTTCATTTCACCAAGAAGACCTCCATGAAGTCGATCAGTTCATTGATCGATGGGCGACCAAAGGACAAGTTTTCATCCCCAAAGTCCTTGGAGTTAGGAACAACAATGAGTTGATTCAGAGCACAAATCCACAATACGTGATGAGCCAAATCCGGCAGAAGTACCTCGGTGACAGCACCGTGACAATCGTCTTGCTTGGAACATGTACTCACAGTCGGCGGTATGTGGACTGGGAGCTCAAGACCTCGTTACGCCAGGGAGATTACACCCCTAACGGAGTCATTGGCGTCATCCTTCCAAGTGTCGGCAACCGCGTCAATTTGCCTCCCCGGCTAAAAGAGAATTGGGTGAGCGGTTCCCAGGCATGCTATGCTCGATACCATGCCGCGCCACAAAGTCATTACGAGCTTCGAGACTGGATCGAAGATGCACACGCCGCCCGAACTCAAAGAGCCCACTCCATTCAGAACTCGGCGGACATGATGAAGAACAATTCCAAATGCAAAGTCTGTGGGGTTACCCACTAAGAAAGGGCGAAAATGAAACTCAAGAAGTGGTTGGAGAATTGGGATATGACTTCGCTCAAGATCAACCTCAAATTCTTGGAAATGGAATTCCAACCCAATGACGAGGACAAAGAAGCGGCATGGGAACTCTACATAGAGATGCTGACTCGGGTAGCTTCGCAAGGGCTCGACCCAGCAGAGGGTGATGAACGTACAGCACTTGAGAGCATCTTCTCTTTGTTTTCGATCACGCGAGAAATCGCACGCCGCAAAGGACGTCATTGTGCCGAGTTCACAAAGATAGCGATCGTAGTTTTGAATCAAGTCATTCGCCCATTCTCAGCCAAATGGCATTCTCTTGCAGTCAAAGGAGGACTGGAGGATTCAGAGACCAGCATTCAGTTTCGATCAGAGCTCAAGAAACTCCAAGCATCGCTCCGCAAATACACTCAAATGCTGGCAAGCATGGCAGAGGTCGAAGATCTGACGAGCCTCGAAAGGGAGTAGTAGCATGGCAGGCCAAAATCTGTTTAGGGCGCTCGAGCACAACAATCTGTCTACTAATCGCACTTGCGTATTTGTCTCACACCAGTCCCATGACAAGAGAATGGCAAGAGAGATCGCAAGAACCCTGTTGGCGTTAGGGGTTGACATTTATTTTGACGAGTCCGATTTTACTCTCCAAGCGGCCAGCAAGATTGGCAACGACAAAGCAATCGTCGAGTGCATCGACAAGGGCGTATCCCTTTGCACACATTTGCTTGGCGTCATTACGTTGAACACAAAACAGTCTTGGTGGGTGCCATATGAAATCGGCAGTGCCAGGGCACGCGGCATGGAGTGTGCGCATGTCATTCACAAGCACATCCAAGCGCTCCCATCCTTTATCAAA
>WFTN01000429.1 GCA_015485455.1 Planctomycetota bacterium
GGCTGGGACATAGTTGGTGCGGGGCAAGAAATCGGCGGGGATGGATTCGAGGTCGATGGCGGTGTAGTCCTGGTTGTGGCTGCATCCTTCATTGGGTGTCTTGTTGAAAGGATTGCCAACGAAGAAGTGTGGGCCTTGGAGGATCCATTCTTTGGCTTCCGTAGGGAATTGGGTTTGGCGGGTGATTGTGTCGTCACGTTGGGCATTGGTTTCATGCCACATTTCTGTTGCGAAATACCGATCCGAATTATCCCCCAAGCGGCACGGTTGTCCGGCGAATTTCCTCAAGACCCCAAGGATTTCTTGGCTGTGAACGACGGGGAGGCGGGCCTCGAGAGGATCGATGCCGACATCATCATAAAGAGATGCGAAGAGGGTTAGCTCGGCTTCGGTGACCCGAACGATACGATTTGCATGCCCTCGCAAGTCCCATTTATTGGCATCGTTCTTGATGCCGGGAACAGCACCACTGCCATCGTGTGACTCACTGACACGAACAGTCGATGGGTGAAACAGGTTGGAAAGTTGAGAAAAAGAAACATCATTGGGAGCACAGCGGTAGACATTGGCGCTGTACTTGGCATGATGGTCAACCTCAGCAAAGAGCGAGAGTTCATTGATAAACTGCAAATGGGTGACCAAACGCGGATAGACATTCCGCCGCATCCGCGCCCCTTTCGGATCATCGTAAGTACCCTCTGGATGCAAAAATCCTGCCACCCCAGTCTTACCTCCAATCTCCCAAGACCTTGTGATAAAACACTTATACAAATTCGTCTGCACGCCCTTTAGCAGTGGGTAATTCTGAATGGCGTTCAAAAACGACTGGCTGCCATCCATCTCCACAAACTCGGCGAAATAGATGTCCGTGCGCTCATCGTTCTTGGCCAGAATGCCCTCTCTCTTCTTGCCTATGTTGCTGGCAGAAAGTCCTTCCACAGCCATGCTGGGCTCAAAGTCACAAAGCACACCGGCTTCATTCCATTGCAGCTTGATCCAAGGCGGATTGCCAACAATGAGATCAAAGCCACCCTTCTCGGCAAAGACCTCGGCGAAACGAAGATCCCAATGGTGGAACTTAAGACGGTTGGTGACTTCTTCAGCTACCTGTAAAGTGGGTAGAGCCCCCTTCAACTTCTCTACGTCGGCGCGGCCACAGTTGGCGGCATAAGAGCTTCTGGCTTCAGAGACGAGCTGACCAATCTCAAAGAGTTGCTCGTAGCGTTGTAGGCTATCTTTGCTTTCGCTCTGGGCGCGATCGGCAGCGATGAGTTCTAAGTCAGAGGCGACCGGCGCCACCATAGCTGCTTCTGTACTCTGAGCATCAAAAGCCAATTCCATTTGCTCGGTCTTTTCTTGAAGATTGAGAGTGCCATGAAGAATGAGCCCCAAGGTGCCGAAGAATTCTGATCTTGATGGCAAGAGATGGACTTGGTCTAAGGGCCAAAACCAAAGAGAAGACCAATAGTCCATCACCAGTTTTAGTCTGGAATAGGCAGAGTCTGGTTGCTCGATGGATGCCATGACCGATTCTTGGTCTTCGATTTCTAAGGCGAAATCGGTGTGGCTGTTTTCTTCGCCCCACACTGGCACGTAGTCGGTGGTTTTCTTGATGGCGAAAAGGCGCTCTCTCACCACCTCAATGAAGAGACGATCGACGGCGTCAGAAAGGCCGATGAGGAGCTTGCTTTCGTAGGAAGAGATGCCCTGTTTGACAAATTCAGTGCGCCACTTGGCGATGGCTTTTGCTGCCTCTGGCTTGAGCTTCTTGACCACCTTGTCTTTTTCGAAGGCAGCCATGCCCTCGGCTGGTAGGAGGAAATGATAGATGCTGCCCTCTGGCCGCTTGGGAAGGCGCCACTTAGCGTTGCCAGTGGTTGGGTGAAAGAGGCTTAGGGCTTCTGGAGTCAAACCTAAGTAGTTGGGGGCATCTTTTTGGTTTCTTCGCTCAACGTCGTCTTTGGTGAAAACGGCCCTTCTGGCACCGATGAGAGAGTTGCCATGAGCTAAGCGCATACCAAACCAGGGGCACTTGCCACCTTTGTGAATGGTGGCCAGCCACAAGGAAACTTTGGCCAATTCAACGGCAGTATGATTGAGGTCAACGCCATAAGCGTTGTTGGAAGCTAACCTGGCTTTGACTACTTGCTTTTCTTGTTGATAGGCATCGGAAGGAATCAGTTGGCCTAGTTCCTTTTGTTTTCGATCAAGATAGGCGTCGGCTAATTGGTCGACAGCTTCGGCCAAGAATGCGCCGCTGCCCATGGCAGGCTCGCAAA
>WFTN01000430.1 GCA_015485455.1 Planctomycetota bacterium
ATCTCCATCGATTGATAAATGAAAAATGGAGAATACGTTGCCAAACCACAAACCGCCTCGCCCATCTGCGACGACTTGCAAATCGGGACTTCGGCTGAAGAATGGCCGCAATTGGATTTGACTTTTGACGAAGGAAAATGACGATGGGTCTAACTTTCCTTCGATACGTTTGAGCTTCGCAATCCAATCCTCTCCGACTAACCAGAGCTCGCCACGAATTTCATCGAAGGTGGCGCCTCGAATGTTCTTGGTGGAATCTGGCAGATCAAAAGGGGATGCGTCTCCAGTAGCAGGATCGACACGAAAAATCCCATCTTTGGTTGTTAGGAGAAACGCATCGGTCGATTTGACGATGGGCCCCGTCTCAGTGGGTGGGTGCTCCAAAGAGGTCCAATGAACTCGTTGCCATTTCCCTTCCCGATAAATCATGAAGTTGCCATCGGTGTAGCGAATCAAGACCACGGGGTTTCCCTTGTGCCAAATCGTCTCTATCTGAGTGTTTCTGATCTTGCGTCTGCCTGGTGGCCCAGGGAATTCATGCCACTTGCCATCTTTCAAGTAGCTCACTTCAAAAATTGTCGTGGCCCAAATACGACCCATGGAGTCAGCGCTACAGTGAATAGGTGGCTTCAAGTTTTCCGGGTCACCGAATCCTTCGCAGACTTTCCACTGTTCACCGTCATAGCTCATCATTCCTGAACGGGATGCAAACCACAGGCGTCCATCACCATCCTGGGTTGTGGAGAGGCAATTGACTGCGGGCATTCCGGCTGAAAGATCGTATGTCCTGGTGTGAAACCTTTGACTGAGGCCACTTGAGCAAAGGAGGAGAACTCCTAAACAGCAATAGATCGTTTTCTGTTTCAACATCACTAGTCAGTTATTTTGCCGTTTGTCTTTGGGAGCGTTGCTTCTGAGACGTCGACCACTGAGAAATAGGGTGAGATGTGATGCGGCGCGGCCTCTCAACCTGTGCTTTGAATCCTACCAGAGAAGTCGAGTTTTGAAAGGACTGGATATTGGTTTGAGGGGAATCCTCCCATGTTGCCTTGAAAGCCCATGGATTCGCTAACTCAGGATGGAGAAGAACTTTGCAGTGGACAGCCTTGTCAGCTATCTTTTTGCCATGAATCAAGAAGAACCAATTGCGGCGAAATCCACCAGGCCGGGAAGTGTTGTCACTGTCGAAAAGATGCCGTGGGAAGATCGTATCTATGTTGTCCTTGTGTGTTTGTTCACTACTTTATTGGTCCTTACAAACATTGTGGGAGTCAAGCTATTTGAGTTGACCCTGCCATTCGCAGTCTTCGGGCACGACGTGGTAACTTTACCGACTGGGCTTTTGACTTATCCCCTCACTTTCTTAGTGACTGATGTTGTCTCGGAGATTTACGGAAGGAAGCGGGCCGATGTGATGGTGTGGTTGGGTTTTGCCATGAGCCTTTTGATGCTCGGGATCGTGCAGCTCACAATCGCCATTGATCCAGCGAGTCATTGGGCTGCGGCGTCGGGGCTCAAGCTGGCCTACTTTGAGAATTCTCAAGGGATGCAAGATGGCTGGCGCGCGGTTTTTGGTTTGGGGCCCTGGCTTGTGAGTGGTTCGATGTGTGCCTATTTGGTGGCTCAGCTCTGTGATAACCGTTTGTTTCATTTTTGGCGGGAGCTCACCCAGGGCAAGCATCTTTGGCTAAGGAACAATGGTTCGACTATCGTGTCTCAATTGTTGGATACCTTGATCGTCAATTCCTTTCTGTTTTACGGTGCCTTCGGTTGGGATTTCGTTTTTGGGATCAAGGTGATGGTGGGAGTTTACCTCGTCAAGGTCATGATTGCCTTGCTAGATACGCCATTCTGTTACCTAGCGGTTGCAATGATTCGCCAATTCTTGCGACGGCAAACGCTCAACTCCAAATAGACCATTTCGGCGGGATCTCTGCTAAGATGAGCGAAGCGACAAAGGAAACGAAATGAAGACGAATCCGATGGATGAATTTAGCGAGCCGACTGAATGCTCGAATCCCTCCACAAGACGGGATGTCCTTAAGCTGGCGATCGGTGGATTGGCAGGTATGCTGCTCCCCGGTTGTTCAACAATCAGTGGGCCGGAGATGGGCGGGACCCAGCCTAAGCTGGGTTTTCGCTCGATCCCGATTTCTTCTGAAGATGTCGTTCACGTCGCTCCAGGTTACGACTGGAGAATCCTCTATGCCTGGGGAGACCCAGTGCAGTCCAGTGGCCCTGAATTCAAGAGTGATGCTTCGAATACCGCAGAAGACCAGTTTCAACAAGCGGGGTGTCACCATGATGGCATGGAATTTTTTCCTATTGGTGGTTCATCAACTCATGGGTATCTCTGTCTCAACCATGAGTCTTTTGATGACGGCTTGATTCATCCAGGGGGCTCTCTTCCAACATCTCAAGAGAAAGCCAAGAAGGGCATGGCGAGTTGTGGTGTCTCTGTCATCGAAGTGAAACGGAATGATCGGGGCATTTGGCAACGTCTTGACTCCCCCGTCGCCAGAAGGATCACTGCAATGTCTCCCATGCTCATGGCTGGCCCTGCGGCAGGTCACGCACGTTTGCAAACGAGAGTTGACCCTCAAGGACGGACAGTCTTTGGAACTCTTGGCAATTGCGCTGCGGGCAGAACTCCTTGGGGGACGTATTTGACTTGCGAGGAGAACTTCCAGGATTTCTTCAAACTTCCCGATGAAGGCGAACGGGTCACAAAGGCTGAAAAACGTTACATGGCTGATGCTGGCTTGATGAATCATTGGCACGAATTCGAGGATCGTTTCGACTTCGCCAAAGAACCCAATGAATACAATCGTTTTGGTTGGGTCGTTGAAATTGACCCACGGCAGAAAGCACCCCCCATGAAGCGAACTGCCCTTGGGCGTTTCCGCCATGAAAATGCAGCTTTGACTCTGTCCAAGGAGAACCACGTTGTTGTCTATATGGGGGATGACTCGAAATTCGAGTACATTTACAAGTTTGTTTCCAAGGGTGTTTATGACCCCGATGATCACAGCAACATAGATGATCTCCTCAATGTCGGCACACTCTACGTCGCTCAGTTTCTTGATTCTCGTCAGGGCAAATGGGTGGAGTTGACCCATGGCAAAAATGGCCTCAACAAGGATTCCGGATTTGCGGACCAAGGAGAAGTGCTGATCCACGCACGTTTGGCTGCTGATCACGTTGGGGCTACGACCATGGATCGACCGGAATGGTTGGCAGTTCATGAGCAACTTGGGGAAGTGTTTGTTTCGCTCACGAACAATTCGAAACGGGGTAAGAGCGGCTATCCTGCCACCAACGAAGCCAACTCCAGAAAGAAGAATATTCATGGCCACATTCTTCGTTGGCGAGAATCTGGGGCAGACGCTGCAGCTACAACCTTTTCCTGGAGTCCCCTTATACTGTGCCCTGACGAAGAAGCTGATGTCCACTTCAGCTCTCCTGATGGGATGCATATTGATCAAAGGGGGATTCTCTGGGTCCAGACGGATGTCTCGTCTAGTAAGTTGAATACGAAAAAGTATGAACGATTCGGTAACAACCAAGTCTTGGCGGTTGATCCGGTGTCCGGGGATGTTCGACGATTCTTGACTGGTCCAGTTCGTTGCGAAATTACTGGTCTCACGACCACGCCTGATGGCAAGACCTTGTTTGTCAATATTCAGCATCCTGGCCAGCCGAATGGCGGCCAGACGAAAGAGCCGCAGGATGTTGGCAAATACTCTACTTGGCCAGATGGGGAATCTGAATCGGCTCGCATGGGTCGTCCACAATGTGGACGACCCCGCTGTGCGACTCTTGTGATTCAAAGGAAGGATGGGGGCGTTGTGGGTTAAGGAGGGTGCCAACCCCCATCCTGTGAATAGCGTGTCTTATGCGGGGAGGGCGCTCAATGTTTCTTCCAATGGTGGACAGTTTGAGACGACAGTCGCAGCGTCGTGGCGAACATGATTGTTCTTCATCTCGAATTCAAGTTGCTCCATGGTGAGCATGCCGTTGTCCAGGCACTCCTTCACTAAACCGAAGAAGAAGTTCTCTTGGTTTTGATCTGGATTCTGGCGATAGCGCCCCATGAGGGCATACTCCCCGAACATTTTGCGGCGCAAAGTCATGGCCCAGCCGACGACGGGGATCTTGCTGAACTTGTCCGAAGGTCGGAAGTCGACACGCAGTCCTGTCTTCCACGGCTGAGTGATTCGCTTGGTGGTATGCAAGAAATGGGTTCGTTTGGTTAGAACATCGAGATGATTCCAGGCATCATCGAGAAGCCCTATGCTTTCCCTTGGTTCATTACGCAGAGGGACCCAGTCTTTGTAGTCGAGCTTCCCTTCAAACATGGAGTTGAATTGTTCTTCGACGCGCCAGTGTTTGAGCTTTTGATTGTCTAATAGCATGACACTTGATGCCATGTTGCCATTGATGTCGGTACTCCCTGTTTTTCGTGGTCGGCACCAAATGGCTTTGCCTTGCATGTCCATGGTGAACAACTTCCAGACATCATCCAAGGCAAAAACATCAGGGTCAACAACGACGGATTTGCCTCGATATCCCATGAGTTCAGGGGGCATGAATCTTGTTGGGGTGAAAGACTGGAGATCGGACATGACCCAGTTGCGCCAGACACCGTTGCGCAAGAACTTCTTGCCTTCTTTGGCGGCGAAGAACGGATAGTTGCGGTTGTCCATGATCTTGATGTCAAATTCATCAGCATGGTCAGAGAATCTGCGGAATGAATGTTCGGCAACGATAGCGCCAACCATTTGTTTGGCATTGGTTTGAATGAAGACACATGGTTTTGGGTCTGCACTATCTGTCATCGGTTACCCTTTCTGAAAGACTTGATTCTGGTGTTGCGGGACTCGAGCCCACCCCTAAATTATGGTGCTTCACCCATGTTTCAAGGATTCAATCGTTGAAACTGGGAATCTTGCCCCGGGCGTTTCGAAAGCTCGAACCTTAGAAAACCAGGGAATAGAGTTTGGAGGGGAGTTTCATACACTTGCGTTCTTAGCTGTCAGTTGAAGATTCGCGCCAACCCGACTCATTCATGAGATCGTCGCCCCGAGGTTGTGAATTGGGCGGGTTAAGTTGGCAGTAGCTTAGACTTTATCTTGCCTGCTGCTTTCAGGAGATCTTCGCGTTCCCTCCTTTTGAGTGAGAAACGAAAGACAATAACAACAAAAATAAGGCTGCCAGGGATTCCGCAAGACATGAGCCCAGCCCATGTGGTGGGCGCAAAGTAGATCGAGAGTGCTAGCCAAAAGAACGACGCGATGAGTCCGGGTAAGACCCCCGGTAGAACGGTTTCTCTCAACCAGCGTCTTGCGGTGAGGCCGGTAATACGAAAGGCGAAAGGCAAGGCGATGGTAGGAATTACAAGCACGTTGGCTGCCAAGATCGAAATAGCAGCGCCCAAAGCCCCCATGTCGTAGCCAATGACAAGGACGCTCATGATGGCAATGACGCCGAGGTGAATGGTCATGACAACACCACAGGTTTGTTTGGCCATGCCAGCAGTATTAGCGATTCTTCCCATCATGATGTTGCCGAATCGAATAGGAAGAATGAGCATCGCGATGACCATGACGCGGGTGGTGAGTTCGATGTCTGCTTCTGTTTTTCCCAAATAGAGCGCCACTGCTTTTGGACCGAAAATAATCGCAGGGCAAGTGGCGAAAGTGGCGAGCCACAGAGCGTATCGTCCACCATTGAGATAGACCGCACGGATTCGGTCTCGTTCTCCATGGGCCCACATGGCGACCAACGGTGGCGCCAAGGGTTTGAGGGCAGCTAAGGTAAGAGTCTGAACTTGCTTGAGAACCAATGTTCCTAAGTGAAAGGCCGTGACATGGATGCTGCCGGCAAATCGGTTGAGCAAGAAGATTGACAGGAAAAGCCGGCTCGCTGTGGACGCCTGCTGCAAGAATGTCCATGAACCGAATGACACGATTTCCGGGGCGATCTCTTTTCTTATGTGGCTGCGCTTGAAGCGAATAGCGGGAACCAAGCGGCGAGACATAAACAGTTTGATAAAGAAGCCGGTTGTGTTTGCCAGGGTCGTAGCGAGGACAACCCAGACGACCCTCGTGTCTATGGCGATCAGGAGCAGAGCGAGAAGGGAGATTCTCAGCACTTGGCACCCTAAGTCAATCATGTTGACGAAGACGAATTTTTGTTTGATGAAAAGGCCAACACCAAAGGCGGCGAACGATACTCGCAAGACAGCAGCGCTCACCAAGATGGTCATCATCCAACGAGCATCATCTACGAATTGTTCTTCGATTTTGAGGATGCTGTCTATCTGCCAGATGCCAAGAGCGCCAAAGGCTGCCACCACCAAGCCGGCAATCATCAACAGTGGTGTCATGGTTGAGACGATTTCTGTGACGCGTTTCTCGTTGCCTTTGGCGTAAGCATCTACAGAGTAGCGGCCCAAGCCAGCGGTCAAGATTGTGGTGATAAGAGGGACAAAAACCATGGGAGCAGCGACAACGGGAAAGAGGGAGTACTCTTCAATCGAGACGTGATCGAGAAGGTACTTTTGCAACCAAACCAAGACGGTGAGGCTTATGATGTGGGTGGCAATCCCGCTCACTGAGTTGATCACCGCAAGTTTGCGGCTCGTAGTGACTTGGTTCTTTGAGCTATTCATGAAGTTGGGATCGTTTTCCTTGTTGGCCATCGTCCGTTTCTGTTTCTCTTAGCTGTTGATCCGGGGTTGGGCTGCCAAGACGCGTCTCTCACCATCGAGGGCAAAGTTCGGGTTGTATGCTGGATCGTTGAGCAGCCTTTTCCCGTAGCGCTTGCGCATGAGTTGAGCTTCAAAATCATAGACACGAGCTTGTGTTTCATTGCGTTCTGCCACGCTGATGTTCTCATGATGATAGAGTAGGGCGTGAGGTGTCCACGCATTTCTAAAGCCTGCGTCCTGGATTCTGAGGCAGAGATCAACATCGTTGTAGCAGATTGAGAACTGTTCATCGAAACCGTCAACTTTCTCAAAAACTTTTCTTCGCAGGGCGGTACAGGCTCCGGTGACAACGGAATAATTATGGACACAATCGACTCCGGCAGGACCTGGAGGTGCGCTTTTGGGCAAACCACGGTCGATATGCCCAGCAATATGAGCCTTGGAGATGCCGCAAACCACACCGGCATGTTGGATCGTGTCATTGGGGTAGTAGAGAAGGGCGCCAACCGCTCCGATGTCTGGTCTATGGGCTAAACGGACCATCTCTGTTAACCAGTGAGGGCCAATGACCGTGGTGTCATCATTGAGGAAAACGAGAATCTCCCCCTCAGACTTTGCGGCGCCAAAGTTATTGATGGCTGCGAAATTGAATGGATATGGGTAGGAGAGAACGCGAACTTTTTCTTGAGTCTGGATTGACTGAAACCACTCTTTCGTTTCCTTCAGTTGAGAATCGTTGTCGATGAGGACGATTTCGAAGTTTTCGTAGGCCGTCAGTCGAAGAAGAGACTCAACGCATGCCGCTAAGAGCTTCTTGCGATCTCGGGATGGAATCACGATGCTCACTCTTGGCAGATTCTCAGGTAAAGCATGCTGGACGTGGAGAGTTGAGTTTGAAATGACCTGTGTGTTTCCTCCTTGGCAGCCTCGTCGCTGATGGAATCGGCTGACTTGAGCCAGCCGTGATCCTGATCCGGTGGCCCCGGATCGATTTTTCTTTTGACAGAGAACATGGGGAATTCGAATGATGTGGCCATCTTCTTGACACCCCAAGATCTCTGCTACGAGATCAGGGATGGTGATCTTTGTTTTGATGAGAGAGCTGCGGACCACCAGGATTCCCAGATAGTCGGTGGACTCCCACAATTCAGGAGACCATTGGGGTTTCATAAAAGGTTCAAGATGGCCGTCTTGGTTGGTGAACTCTTCATCGCCATAAAAAACATGGGCCTTTGGATTCTTCTCAATAGCTGCGCTGATTTGTTGACAGGCAAGTGGGAGAAGAATGTCAGACTTGTCAACAATGATGGTCCATGGGGCGTCCCAAGAATCGCTCTTTGGTATTTGGCTTCCCCAAGAAACTTCTGTTTGACTCCAAGGAAGAGAAAGTACAGAACAATCGTTCGGTTCGACATTTTGGCCAACGACCTCCTCTTGGCAAGAGATCAGCAAATGAAAACTCAAGCTCTTCTTCAGTTGCCTCGGAGCCTGGTTGTGGTTCTCTGGTTCAGGGAGAACGAAGAGCTGACGCCATGCATCGTAGTTTCCGAGAAAAGCGCTGTAGTCTCGGTGGACTTGCTGCCCTCTTAGAATTCGCCACAGGCGGCCAAGTCGTTGTCGCAATGTGGGGCGCTTCTTCGCGGGCATGTGGTCAGACATGGATTTTTGATGTGTTCCTTGAGTTCGATCTTCGAGAGGTCATTTTACGCTCGAAGGGCCAGGGATGTAACGGCAAGAGGCTACCGATTTGAAAGTGAAAGTGGAATGGTTGTCCATGTTTGTCGTCATGGGATTTGATTGGGTAATCATCCTTAAGACACCAGCTTCGCTTGGGGATGCCGACGAGGCCTAAGCTTTCATGATCCTTAGCCCGGCTCATTCATGAGATCGTGGTCGTTGTGTGAGAAAATACCCGGCAAAGAAAGCTCAGAACAACGATTCTTAAGGCTTCTTTTCAAAACACAACACGGCCAGGAGTGGCAGAGTGTTCCTAATCATAACCAGGATTGCGACCTCGCCTGGGTAATCTGTGAGATCTTCTCCTCGTTCATGCGACCTCGTGGTCGTGAATTATTATTTGGGTTAGGCTTCGGATTCATGAAGTGCCCACAAGAGCGATTGGCCTCATGGAAAGAAACCTCCCGACTTGGGTCCAATTCCTCTGGCAATTTTCTCCACCCAGATCATTGAGTGAACTAAATTAACGCGGCCGACGAAGTCGGAGGTGCGATAGCAAACCCTTGAAATTTATACACTTAAGGCGAGTGATATACATCGTGATGCCGATTTGCCACGGTTTCCTCCAGCGTTCTGTGGAAATGCCTATGGGTATTGATAATATGCCAATAGGAAGCTGGCTTCTGAGCAAGGATGGGTTGCACAGTCTATGGTTTCCTTCCAAACCGAAACCTGTTGCGGGTTGTTCCCCGCATTTCAAACAAGAACACCTCTTGGAGAGACCATTATGCGCTTGAAATCATTCGTTGTCATAGTTGCAGCATTGCTCTTGACCGTTGCTTTCACCGATTCATTTGCCGACGTTCAGGCTAACGGGCCAATGGCGTTGACTTCACACCCAACAACATACACGGGGACAAATGGTGGTGCCGAAGATTTAGCACTCAACTTTTTGCCCAACACGATTGGTGTCGCCTCTGTTGGAACCGATGGAGCAATTTTGCCGCAAAACACCGGCACTTTGACTTTGACCGGTGGCACACCGGGAGGATCTGGGCTTTTGATTGTGAGCTTTGCCCAAGTTGATGTCAGTGCCTTCGGCATCTCTTTCTTGGTTGCTCCTGACGCGGTCAATATGGCTAACTACTTCTACTTTGGCTATGACGCTACAGGAAGCTTGATCGTCCCCAATGTGAGCCAAAGCTATCCGAACCTGGCCGGTATCGATACCTACATTCAAGGATATGAATACGCACCAGGTGCAAGATCTTCCAATGGTTTGATCTTTCCATTGCTGCCGTAGAACTATGACTTCATGACTTGGCCATCAATTCATGAATGAGGAAAGTAAACTCCGAGCGTCAAGCTCGGAGTTTTTTTGCGGGGAGGGCGAAGACGTGTTTCAAATTCACCGACAGTTAGAGGCAGATACCATTAACTTGGGACACATAGGGTTCAGCCACGTTCTCCTCCATCGTTGCGCCGCCATTCCCTGGTTCATCTTGGTGCCGGAGGTCGAGGAAAGGGACATCTTTGAATTGCCTCTAACTTCAAGAGGCGAACTGAGGGCGACCATGGACACGGTCAGCAAATTCGTCTGTAGTCAACCTGGAGTCATGAAAGTAAACGTCGCGGCCATTGGCAACATGGTTCCTCAGCTTCATGTTCACATCATTGGGCGGTCTGCTGAGGATTTCTGTTGGCCTGGGGTCGTTTGGGGCAGCGATTTGCCAGAGTCCCGGTATTCTACCCAAGAAATTGCTGCTTTCCGGCAGCAGATCGAAGCTCTTGCGGAAGCAAGGGACTGAAGGAACATCCCGCGATAAATCGCTTTGCCCCTTGATTGCTGGCCATCCCATTGAAATTGTGGATAGAGATAAGAATCACAGCGAGATTGCGACATGGACATATTCAAAGCTATTCGGTTTGAGGCCGCGCATCTCTTGCCCAACGTACCAGAGGGACATAAGTGTGGCCGTCTCCATGGGCATTCTTTTGAGATTGAGATCCATGTCTCCGGGGACGTCGATGCCAAGACTGGTTGGGTGATGGACTTTTCAGACCTGAAGGCTGCCTTTCGCCCCACTTATGAGCGTCTTGATCACCACTACCTCAATGAGATCCCAGGGTTGGAGAATCCCACCAGTGAGAACTTGGCCAAATGGATTTGGCAGGAATTGAAGCCAAGTTTGGGGCAGCTCACTAAGATCGTCGTTCGCGAAACCTGCACCAGCGGGTGTATCTATTTGGGCGATTGAGGGGCGAGGTTTGTATAGGAGCCTCGACCTCATGGACAAGGCGGGTTTGACCTTGTCTTGGTTCGGTCAGACTTTCGTCCGTTTCTTTCGAAGAATGCGTTCCGCCACGGCTTCGCCTAATATGCGGGCCCCTTCTGGGGTGTAGTGGTAGAAATCATAGAAGGTGGCCCGACTCATAGGAAGTACGGGTTTCACGTCGATGTGTTCGATCTCCATTGATTCGCAAACCTCGATGGCACGCTCATCCATGTCACGCATGCGTTCTTTGATCATGGATGTGTCAAAGTAAGTGTCACAAGTTTCTTTGAATGGATCCCCTTGGGCTGCGTTCCAAAAGAAGGACTCTTCTTCGGCGCTGTGCTCTTTTTCAAACCAAGGTTGACGGACCACAAGGACGCGATCGGCCTTTTCTTGGCACATGGCCAAGATGTGCCGGAAAGAATTCGCAAAGCGGTCGAGCATTTTGGTGGGATCACCGGTTTCTTTGCGCTTGGTGGAGGCATTCTGGCGCATTGTTCGAAGTGATCCAACCCGTTGCCCTGTGTGCTCCCTTACTTCCGGGGCTCTTTGTCGCGATTTCAACCAAAGACGGGCCACAGCAGCCATCGCTGTTCTCTTCGGGTGCCAGGAAAAGTTGTCCTTAGGAAGGAAGAAAATGTAGTCCCTTAAACGGATCTTACTTTCTTCGTCATCGCTTTTCGCGCCTCGGGAGAACCAGCGAAGAACATCACTGGCACCTACCATACACAGGATGAGGTCTACTCGTTCATATTGAGGCAGCACGGCATTGAGCATTTGCTCCAGAGCCACTGAACCAACACCAGCTCGCGCAATGTTGCCCAGGTGGATGTGTTCTTTGCCAAGAATGCTTAGGTTCTCGGGGGTACTCAAGATGGATTTGGCGACCCCGGGCCAACCGGAATCCTTGTCTAAGTAGAAGCACTCTGCGGCGCTTCCGCCAATGACCAAGACGCGATAGGCTCGGTCCATATCTTTTGGTTCATCCCCACGTTCACCCAGAGAGTTGACCTCACTGCGGACCACCTCTTCCAGTTCAGGCAGGACCTCCTGGTCCATGTGCATGTGCAGTCTACTATTGGG
>WFTN01000431.1 GCA_015485455.1 Planctomycetota bacterium
AGTCAGCCTTGGGCCAAGTCAAAACAGGCATGACAGAAGTGCGTGTCCGAGACTGGGGCCAAGAAGGAGAAGTTTGGCAAACGATTCCCCTCGATCCGGCCCTCAGCCCACACGCCAATCTGGAGAGGCTCTTCCAGAAGTCAAAAAAGGCGACCCGGGGACAAGAGGCGGCCAAGGAACGATTGGGAGAGCAAAGGCAGGTTCTCCGTTCTCTTGTTCATTTCGAAGAGAAGCTTCGCGCAAAAGAAAGCAATTTAGATGCGTTGGCAGTTGAAGCGAGGGAATTAGGTCTCAAGGTCGAGACCAAGCAGGGCCAACCCCACAAGAAGAAAATTGTTCAGGCTCGGCGTCGCCCTTACCGCACTTATCGATCCCATGACGGCATTGAAATCCTTGTTGGCCGGTCAAGTCAGGACAACGATGAGGTCACATTCAAACACTGCAAGGGGAACGAATGGTGGTTCCACGCCGATGGTTATGCCGGCAGCCATGTGGTGGCGAAAACCAAAGACGACTTGCCTCAAGAAACTCTCTTGGATGCCGCCACTTTGGCTGTGGAGTATTCGAAAGCCAATTCCGGCGGCAAACAGGCCGTGAGCTATACCCGCCGCAAGAACGTCTCCAAATATAAAGGGGCAAGAGCTGGCCAAGTCATCTTGAGCACTCACAAGACAATTATGGTGCGTTTCGAGGCGGATCGTCTAGAACGGCTCAAGAAATCGACTTCAGATAGCAAGCCCTGAAACCGAAACGCCATCCCCCCCGTCTTAGAGTTGTCAAGTCGTCCTCGTCTTCTTCCTGTCCAGTTCGCAATCCAGGCAGCAATTCAACGGATTCGAGGCTTCCTTGACCGGGCTGCTGTCCGTTCTTAGCATTCTGATGTGATTGGAGCCCCTGTGGTATCCATGCCCTATTCTGGAATTTCCGTCCTCAACAACGGACTCCAAGCCGACCGATCTCGATGTGAGGCGTCGGACTATGCTTTCTTAAGAGAATTGATCTATGTTCTGCAAGTCCCTCAGCCTTCTGCTCATTGGCACCCTCTTGCTCTCCTGCTCCAGCAACTCGTCCAACGAACTTTCCTATGGTGACGTGGAGAAGAAGCAGACAAATGATGGCATCTTCCAAGGTGATGCCGACGACTACTTCAACAATGCCGAAAAATACTATGGGGCCAAGGATTACGCCCGGGCACTCGATCAATTCGAAAAGCACCTCAAACTCAAACCCGAAAGCCGGGCGGGTCAATTGGGAGCTGCTTACAGCCACTACTACATGGGAATCCAATCTGGTGAGCGAGGCCGCCTACAAGAGGCTGCCAATCAAATGAAGCTCGCCGAAACAGGCTTCAAGAATCTTTGGAACGGGAAACTGGTCAAAGACACGACAATCGAAGATGATTTCAACTGGAAGTCTTGCTTAGGCTTGGCAGTAACAGAACGTGCCATTGCAGCCTTAGAGAAAAAGCGGATTGACCTGCTTGATCGCCGACTCACCCAAATCAAAGACAGTACTGAAAGTAAAGAAGCACTGAAGCGGCAATCCCAGTACGCAGAAAAGCGCATGCACTACCTGCGAAGCAGTTTCGCGAAACTACAATACTTAGCCCAAATGCAAAACACGGCCCCTGAAGTGCTCATAAACTTAGGCGACCTTCATCTCATTCGGGGCAATGAAGCGGCAGCGGAACGTGCCTATCTTGACTACTTGACCATTGCGAAAAACTCAGTCAAATTTTGGAATGCTCAACGGCAAAGTGCCCAAGACAAATATAAGACAAAAACCGAACTCAACGCTGCCCTGACGACGATTAAACAAAAAGAAGAGTCGGCTACCCGCAAGACCGTCAATGTTCTTGTTCACTTGGCAGAAATCAAATTCAGCCGGCAGAATTGGGGCGACAGCCTGAGCTACCTCAAGGAGGCAATGAATTTGGACCCAGAGCGCCAGTCGCTGCATGTCCCTATGGCTGAATGCTACGACCGCTTGGGTAACTACGACCAAGCTTTAGTCCACATCAACCAATACATCCAAACTTCTCCGAGCTTCAGCAAAGACACACAGCGAGCCTTCCGCTTGCGCTCCGAGTTAATTCGCAAGCAGGGAAAGAAAAACGGTAGCGAAAGCAAATGAGCAAGTTAGGCCGCGAGCTCAGAATACGATCTCACAACGACTTCGCTCGCGTCTATCGGACTCGCCAGTCTCTTCGTAATCGCACCCTCACCTTGTGCTACGCGACGTCCACCAACGATGCTTCCCGTTTGGGGCTTTCTGTGAGCAAACGGATCGGCAATTCGGTCCACAGAAATCGTGTCAAACGAGTCCTGAGAGAAGTCTTCAGAGCTCACGGAACTGCGGTTCTCAATCCAGTTGACCTCATCCTCATTCCCCGAAGTTTCGCCAGTGGTCGCTGTCTCGAAGAAATGTCAGCGTCGTTCTTGCACTTGGCGGCGAAGCTCAACACCCGTCTCAAAGAAAACACCCAAGACGTTTGATGTTGAGATTCTTGACAGCCCTCCCCACTTCTATTCTGATGCTCTTGGTTCTCTTCTATCGTCATGGCCCGGGCCGTCTCTTACCTCAGGTGTGCAGGTTTCGGCCAAGCTGCAGCGAATACATGCTGCGGGCACTGAAGCTACACGGCGCTTGGCGTGGAGGGTGGTTGGGAGCAAAACGTATCTGTCGATGTCATCCTTGGCATCAGGGCGGAATCGACCCAGTACCAGGAGACGAAGAGCACTTCTGTGAAGAAGAAGGCAAGAGGTTGGCTCGCAGTAAATGACAAGCCCTTGATTTGGCTTTCAGCAGAATGCAGAAAAAGCCCGGACGATTCGTCGCCCGGGCTTCGTTCATTCTAAGTCGTGAGGTGGAACTCTTCGCCAAGCCTTACTTGGCTGGCGTTTTCGTCTTGGCTTTCATGTCATCCTTGATTTTGGCAGCTTTCGCCTTGGCGGCCTTAAGAGCTTTTTCGGCAGCATCTTTCACGGATTTCGCCTGGGCATCTTCCACTGCCTTCTTCATGATTGCAGCCTGCTTGTCAGCCTTTTCCTTAGCAGCCTTATCCCGAGCTTCCCGGCGTTTCTTGGCTGCCTGATTGTAAAGGTCAATACTTTCTTGCTCTTTACGATCGCGTTTCAGGTTCGCTTCAATGCGCTCATCCAAAGCCTTGGCGTCGACATTGAAGTTCATGGCCTTGAGATTCTCTGGAGCCCACATGGACGTTTCATTGTACTTCTTGAGCAGGTCTCTCTTGACTGCAAGCTCGGCGGTGTACATGAGGCGCGGATGCAGCAACATGTGCTCGACACTTGGTTTCTTTTTGGCGACGATCTTCGCCATACCCTTCAGGCCAGGATAATCGTTGGATTCCATGATAGGGCTCACTTCCCCAACTTCATGATAGACACCACGATTCCCCTGATCGTGCAAGGGCCGGATGCCACGACGTAGGAAAGAACGAGCCCGCTCTTCAGCCGTGGCTGTAGCACCTAGCTTGGCCTCTTTATTGACAAATTGTGGCCGGAAGAAACCTTCTTCAACTACCAAACCCAAGTCTTTATTTTCCGCCATGACCTGATCAAAAGCCTTGGCGCGATGGTTTTGCTTTTCCGCGTCTACAAGAGCTTTCAGATCTTCCTCATGAACAGTCTTGATCTCTTTGATCTTGTCTTTGTCTTTCTCCGCATCCAGGTCTTTCAGAGCCTCTGCAAGATCCTTGGCCGCGTCTGCTTCGAGTTTGTCAATTTCGGTCTTGGCCAGGGTAGCCATGGCTTCATCAAGCTTCGCTTCGAAAAGGTCGAACTTCTCATCACGTTTCTTGTTGGCACGATCGGTCTCAAGCTTCTTGATCTGAGCCTCTTTGACCTCCCCTTCCAGTCTGGGCTCCGGGTTCGAGTCCCGTTCCAAAAGACGATAGGTGGCGACAAATCGACCTGGCTGATCAACAGGCCCCTGGAACAACCAAGGTGTGGTTGGCCCAGTGCCGTGACGGAATTCGAAGATGGTGTTGACCTTCGTTGCCACCGAGTTCAAGCCAAACAAAGCATTGCTTTGAAAGGCAATTGAGGTGTCACGGAGGTCCATCACGTACTTGTCGTCCCAGGTGTAGAACGTCAGGTTATTCTCGGCCGCCAACTTGGCGAAATCGACAGGCTTGTTCTCGGCCTGGGCCTTCATCGCTTGGTCATGAAGACGTTTGACGTGCTTGAGAATCTTCACTTCTTGTTCCCAGCGAGTTTTGCGATCTTCCATGACTTTGGTGAGATCATCGTCGGCGGCAATGCCGTATAGGGAACGATTCTGTTGCAAACGAACCTGAATACTCTTCAAGTCAGCTTCGGTGACTTCCAAGTCTTCAGTTAGCTGTTTCAAGCTCTTACCAGACTTGGGGTCGACCATGGTAAAGGCCGCGTTCAGATCTTCGTCTGTCTTGTATGATTCGAAGTCAAAGCCAAAGAACTCTACCTTCACCAAGGATGCTTTTCTGTTTGTGGCTTGACGCTCTTTGGGGGACAGAGCATTCCAGAAATCGCGAAGTTCCTTTTCTGCTTCTGGGGTCAAGTTGCCATCCTTGTCTCGCTTGAGAGCAACTTGGTCGCGGTAAGTCGCTGAGTCCCAGCAAATGCCCATCAACT
>WFTN01000432.1 GCA_015485455.1 Planctomycetota bacterium
CAACACCACTTTGGTCTCAAGCTTCTTCCTCATGGAGTTGGCAGACCGAGCTGTCACTTTTGCCGATTGCGGTGTGGTCCCAGACCCAGATGCCAAAGGCTTGGCTGCCATCGCCATCAGCTCTGCCGAAAGTCACAAGCTTCTCACCCGTGAAGAACCACGGGTTGCCCTCCTTTCGTTTTCTACCAAAGGCAGCGCCGAGCACCCCAAGGTGCAAAAAGTGAGAGATGCTTTGGAGATCGTAAAACGAGAAGCACCTCAGTTGGCAGTTGACGGCGAATTGCAATTTGACGCAGCTTGGCTACCAGCCATCGCCAAACGCAAAGCCCCCCAATCGAACGTCGCCGGCCGTGCCAACGTCTTCGTCTTCCCAGACTTGGACTCCGGTAACATCGCCTACAAGATCACTGAGCGCTTGGCTGGTGCCACAGCTTTAGGGCCCTTGGTTCAAGGGCTCGCCAAACCCTTCATGGATCTCTCTCGAGGCTGCACCTCCCAAGACATCGTCGAAGTCGCCGTCGTCGCCTCTTGCCTGAGTCGATAGTTTTTCCACGAAAGGAATTCGAGTTCGTTTTCAAGAATTCACTTGAGCACTTTGGCCGAACAAACCAGTAGCCGCCTATTCGAGAATCAACCAAACGACGCGGCCCGGAGGCATGGTGATTTTGAATTCATAGCTGCCTCGACCGTTATAGTCCGGTAGGGGCGTTTCGCTTCCGTCCAGACAATCAATGAGATAAACCCGACGAGGTTGATCGCCCAGATCTGGATAGTCCTCTGTAGTGAGTGTTTCTTCCCAAATCTCTGTGGCATTGATGAAACCACCTTCCTTGATGGTTTGGGTCCAATTACCACAATTGAATCCCAGCCGATTTTCATCTCGATCGTACCACCCCTGGGCATAGATGAACTCTTTTTGGATGGTTGGAGTGCCAACACGTTCGTCAATCTTACGACGCACGACGCTCGTTCTTTGCATTTCATGAAGACGTTTCGATGTATGAAATCTCTTCACCAACTCCTGTTGCGTCCACCAACATCGTCGAAGAAATTCATAGTGAGGAATGGCATCCCTAAACCACAAGTTGTAGTCCGGTTCTCCAGGCTTGGCGATGAAATACTCGTTGGGGCGGAGATCAAAAAATGCCTGCACTGGCATCATATGTCCACCCATGAGCCAATAGAGGAAGATACCGTTCAGCGATTCCGTCCGGCTAATAAATCCTGGGACCTCCAAGAGAAGGTCCTTGCTTGCTCCACGGCCGAATCCATGGAATGTGGAGTGCTTGACATACTCCCCGAATTGAGCGGAAGGGCCAAATACCTGAGTGGAATCCACTCCTTTCACGCCAACAGAATCCCAAGTCACAATGTCCGCTTCCCCGATGGAGAATTCAGAAGGCCATTCATGGACTATGATCGTTTCCTCCCCAGCCATTTCTTGGCGCAAGAGTCCAGAGATACTCCGGTTGGCCATGGTCCAGGTCTTCGATCCCACACCACGATCGTCTGGCGAGAGGGCCGGATTGTCGTTCGGGGGTGGCCCATCAGCACCACCACGGTCAATGTAAAGTCCAGCCAAATTCAGACCGTCAAACTGCCGGGCAATAAACCGAGCATACTCACGATTATTCGCTGCATTCGTCCAATCAACGTAGGGATAGAGAGTCCCACCAGATCTTGCAGGAATAGAAACATGTTCCGACTCCAACGGCTCCAAGGACGACGGGAGGTTGGGTTGATCCTGTAGAACATAATTCGACCGAGTAAGGGGCAAATCGTCCATAATGCCAAGTCGCGGTGTTACTCCACTCAGAGAACTCTTGTCATTGTAGATAGGAATGGTGTAAATGATGACACTCAGATCTTCTTCCCAAGCTCGCTGAATATTCTTGATCGCGCTCTTTGTGAGAGGCCCATAGATCGGCGCTGACTCTCCTAAGTCCCCAGGGCCTGTGCCGTACCAGATGCTTCCTACAGAGCCCGGCCCGCCCCGAAAGAAATCCTTAATGCGCAGGCATTGCTCCAGATACTTGGAGAAGTCGAAGCCGAAGAAACCACCAAAGTTTGGAGCAAAACACACCATCTGCTTTGCCTTCTTCGGGAAGTTGTTGCTGGCGTTGATTCGCCCTCGGGCGAATGCCGGATGGCCCTGCTCCATTTTCCTCTTGGTGTCATAGTCCAAAGCATGATTCCAATCGCCACGCATGGGCCGAAGCTCGACACCATAGTCAAAAACACTATCGGAATTGTGATCAACCCCCACAGAGTTGTCTTGAGGAATAAAACAGATCTTGAAAATGATCTCATGAGTATCAGGGTCACGGGAGATGGAAAATGTCTTTCCTTGCCCAGCAATATCATCCGTGCGAATCAATAGGCCCTCTAACGTTTCATGGTCCCAGAAGTAAAAACACTGAGACATGGAAGATGCATTGGGCGTGATTCCTCGGGAAGGCTCATCATACTTAATGATCCCCATGTCGTCGCTTGGATTGAGGAAACTGGCAGCAGCGTTGCCGCCACGTCTCGAGGCCGCAGGGTGCATGCCCACAATGGGGTTTCCGATTGGAATCTCAACATCATCCATCCAGGACACGACATAAGGAACGACCCCGGAGAGCATCACGCGGCAATTGGCAGGATCACCCCTTCCTGGTGGTTTGATACGAAACTGAAGTGAACAGAAATGAAAACCGTGGGCAGCACTGAATCGAGGCCGCATGGCAATACTCGGCCGAATGCGCATGCTCCCATTCTTGTGGTCGGCTATGCAATCGAGGTCGTAATCGAAAATATCGACGCCACCGGGAGAACCAATATGGCTGTTGAGCTTTGAGCGGATATGAATATTGTCGCCATCAAAAAAGGAGCCATCGTTGGCAAAGAGTTCAGTGCCCCACTCGGCGAAAGTACGGTCGCCGGTAGGTTGCGAGACTGTCTCCACCGTTCCGATGCGTTCTTCGCCAAATTCGATGGTTACGCCGTTGGCTGTCATCGAGCGGAAATAAAATCCCAACGGCAAGAAATAGTCTTTGCCGTTGTTGGATTGAGAAAAACGATGCTGAGGAGCCGACGGCGCTGCTTGTTGAATTTCCCAAACAAGGATCAAGCCGGAGTGGGACGAAGATGAGAGAGGTTTCTTGGCGTAAACCGCTGATACGAGGGTGGTGAAGACCACAAGGATCAACTTCAATCTCATCATGCTCGCTTAACCTCAAAGTGGTTTCACTTGCGCAATACGCCAAAGGAGCTCGATTGCAATCGGTGGAGTGATGGCGAACGTGCTTGCTCTTGTTGGTCGATGCTGAATAGGAGTTGGCAACTCCCCACCCGGTATCGACATCCCCCAGAAGTTTCCTTAGAAAATCCTTAACTCAGGTCGTTCATGACCTTTGATCGATGCCAAAACTTCTTGGATGCCGACTGGCGAGTTTTTTTCAACACTTTGAATAGAACGCGCCCGTCAAGGATACGATCCCGCTCTCCTTCTTGGGAGCCTTAGGTTCGTTCATGACGGGCGCTGGTAAGCAGTGGCACTTTTCCTGGGGAAGGTACTGCCTGCCACACTTGGGCTTAGTTTTCGTAGAGCGGGAATCGCTGGCACAGAGCTTGAACTTCGCCACGGACCTCCGCAGAGATTCCTTCGTCATCCGGGTTGCAAATAACCCGGTCGATTAAATCAACCAACGCCACAAAGTCTTCCTCTTTAAGACCGCGTGTTGTCATAGCCGGTGTTCCGAGGCGGATGCCACTGGTCACCATGGGACTGCGATCATCGAATGGAACCATGTTTTTGTTGGTGGTGATATCCGCTTCTCCCAGGATACGTTCAGCCTTCTTGCCACTGATCCCCTTGTTGCGCAGATCAATCAGAACCAGATGGTTGTCTGTACCATTGGAAACCAAATTGTAGTCCTTGGCGATGAAAGCATCGGCCATCGCTTTGGCGTTGGCGCGCACTTGCTTGGCATAAGCAGCAAATTCTGGTTTCAGGGCTTCGCCAAATGCTACGGCCTTCGCGGCGATGACGTGCATCAACGGGCCACCTTGTGTTCCAGGAAAGACCGCTGAATCAAGAAGCTCGGACATCTTCTTGACTCGTCCACTCTTGGCCGCCACTTTGCCGAATGGATTGTCAAAGTCTTTACCAATCAAGATCATGCCACCACGGGGACCCCGCAGGGTTTTGTGAGTAGTGGTGGTGACGATGTGACAATGCGGCATGGGATCATTGAGTTCACCACTGGCAATCAGTCCTGCGGTGTGAGCCATGTCCATCCACAACAAAGCCCCTACCTCGTCGGCGATGGCCCGAAAACGCTGATAGTCAAAATCGCGCACGTAGGCACTGGCGCCGATGGAGATTAACTTGGGACGAACTTCACGGGCACGTTCGGCAAGTTTGTCCATGTCGATTCGCCCAGCCAAAGGTCCGGACTTCTCAACGCCGTAGAACTGAGCGTTGTAGAGGATGCCGGAGAAGTTCACCGGGCTCCCATGAGTGAGGTGGCCGCCATGGGACAGATCGAGGCCAAGGAGTGTGTCACCTGGCTTCAAAACAGCCAAATAAACCGCAGCATTGGCTGAAGCTCCTGAATGTGGCTGTACGTTGACCCATTCACAGCCATAAAGCTTCTTTGCTCGGTCTCTGGCTAAGTCTTCTGCCTCGTCCACAAAACCACAACCACCGTAGTAGCGCTTCCCTGGCAGCCCTTCTGCATATTTATTCGTCAAGATGCTGCCCTGCGCTTCCATCACAGCCCGGCTCACGAAGTTCTCGGAAGCGATAAGTTCGACTCCGTCGTTCTGCCGCGCAAGTTCCTTTTGAACCATCTCGAATAATTCTGGATCTGCTTTGCTCAATTCACTCATCTTCTTTACTCACTTGGACTTGGCGACATTTTGACGATTCGCATTCGCGTTCTCACTTGGGAGGATTTGGCTCAAGAAAGAACACCCTTGCGAACGATAAATATGAAAGGGAATTCATGCACAGCCACCCAGAGGCCCCCAGAGCACACGAGGTCGAAACAATGACAATTGTCGAAGATAGTATCGGCTCTGCATCGCAGAGCCAAGCTCAAGCCATCACTCTTGAGACGGAGGCAAAGACACGTTTCCTGTTCTTAGGAGGTACAGATGAATCTTGCGGTGCTCATATAGTCATAGACAGCTTCAAAAGGGCATTCTGCGCTTCAGACGATGTAGCTCTCATCGTTGGCTCCGGCCCGAAATCTTCAAAAAAAGTCGACGTGGCGTGGCTGGCAAAGTCCTTCAACAACGAATTCGACCCAAACGCCGAGTTGATCGACCTCAATCCCACCTCGGCCCAACTCGACCAGCTCCTGCTTCAATGCCAGTTTCTGATATGCATGGGGGCGCAAGCCCAAGATTCACCCCTGGTGAGCCAAGCCGTCGCTGGTGGTGTTCCCGTCATTTTCCCAGAATCGTGCACAAACATCATTGGCTTGGATCATTCCACCGCTTACCCGGTTATGACAGGAACTGTCGCCGAAGCCGAAAACGAAAAAGACGGCCCCGTACACCCCCAAGATTTGGCTGGAGTCCTCAGGCGCGTGGTGGCAGAGCCTAACGAAGTGGCAAGAAAAAGTCGTTTAGCCCAGGCTCGAGTCACGGGTGACAAGAGTCATCAAACCACTCTGCCCCAAAACGAAGAACTACCCCCCATCCCATCTAAAACCGGAATCTGTTGGGGGGCCGCCGCATTCAACTATTCGGGTTACGCCAAAGTAACGCGAACAGTTCTCAGCTCGATGCATCGCCATAGAGCGAACTACGGCTTCCACACCCACGGTGGAGATAGAAAGTTCGTCGAGGAGCTCAAGCAGAATCCCCGAGAATTCGAGTACTGGGATCGCGTCACCAGACACCAAAACAATGACGGAATTTACTGTGCATTCCATCCTCCCATCCGTTTGGATGGCCAAAGCCTCTATCGGGCTATCACCCTCGAAAACCAATCCCTCAAAGGACTAGCTGCATTCACCATGTTCGAAACAGACCGTCTGCCACAGGGGTGGGCAGCGGAATGCAATGCCGCGGACGAAGTCTGGGTCCCTTGCCAATTCAACATCGATTCGTTCACCAAAGGTGGCGTTGATCCTCGCAAGCTGAAGAAACTACAATTGGGAATCGACGCTTCCCCATTTGTGAGCAAGCAACCAATCTATGAGATCTCAGAAAGGCGAGGATTCAACTTTCTGAGCATTTTCGACTGGGCCTTACGGAAAGGCTGGGATGTTCTCTTGCGCTCCTATTGTGCGGCGTTCACCGCCGACGATGACGTAAGTTTGACTCTCCGTGCTTATCCGGCCATCACCGATCAATTGCCTATTCGGACGCAGATCGACAATTTCATGCGTCGCGAAGGAATCGATCCTTCCCGGGCACCCAAGATCATTCTCATTGACCGCTTCGTTTCTGAAGCTGAAATGGCGTCCCTTTATCAGGCTGCGGATGCCTTCGTTTTGCCCTCCCGAGGAGAAGGATGGGGACTTCCCTATATGGAGGCCATGGCCTCCGGTCTCCCAACCATCGGCACCCGATGGAGCGGGCAACTCGAGTTCATGCACGACCAGAACAGCCTTCTTATCGACTTAGAAGGTCTCGTGCCGGTTTTCCCAGAGCAAACCAGACTCTCAAAGTTCTATGAATCTCATCATCTTTGGGCCCAACCCAGCACATGTCACCTCAAGGAGATCATGCGCAACTTGGTGGCCAACCCTGCCCGCGGTCGAGAACTCGGCAAACAAGCCCAAGAAGATGTCTGCACAATCTGGACAGCAGACAAAATGATGAATCGCCTCTACCAACTGGTGGACGGGCTAAGCGATCGACTTTCAAGATCCGGAACACCACCCGTGCTCGGGAAACTCAAGAATCCTCAGGCCCCAGTGCCCTCCGTCGCCTGGACAGGGCCCATCTACGACGCCAGTGGCTATGCCGACGAAGGGCGAAACTTCCTTCACGCCA
>WFTN01000433.1 GCA_015485455.1 Planctomycetota bacterium
CATTCATGAAAGTGAAGTTGAAGAGAGACAAGTCAGAGAAGTGAGCCTTCTGAATCATCTTCGCCACCATGCCCCAGTAGAGCCAGACGGCGAAACCACAGAGCAGGTTCGGGATGGAGACCCAGAGATTCTGATAGGCAATCTTCTTGCCTTTTGATTTCCAGAATCCCTCATCTTCAGGATCCCATTTCAAAAGTGTCCGACCATCCGCAATTTTTTCGTTGCGATCGGGACCAGATCCGCTCATGACTTTTCTCCTTGGTTTATCAGGGCCCAATGGAGGCCCCGTTGTTCGACTTGATAAGGTCTAATGTCCAATTCTCTTACGCCTTGGCCCGACCCAACGGACTACCTGTGTTCGCCTCCAGAAGTAAGGATTTGGAATAACCAAAATGTGAACCAATCTGGTGAAGGGGAATAAAGCGATGAGGGCAAAAGCAGACACCATGTGAAGTTTGACCATGGCTGGCAGAGCAACAATGAAGGACGTGTCCGGCGACAGCTTGAGCAAAGACCACAAGTAAGGTGCAGCGTTGGACGCATACCATGAGGAGCCCCAGCGCTCGAAGACGGCGATGTAGACACCTGACAGGAATTGAAGCAACAAGATTGCGTAGAGAATCCAATCGGCAGTTGTCGTCACCGTCATGATCTTCTTGCTTCTGAAACGGCGCACAATAACGTTGACAAAGCCTACGACGGTCAGAATGCCGCAGACCAGAGCGCTAATCTCTAAGATGTAGAGGCGCAGGGGCTGGGAATTCCAAGCAATGACACTGCCGGGGATGAGGAAGCCCACTACATGACCAACGATGATGGCCAGAACACCATAGTGAAAAGGGACCATGCCCCAAAAATGATGTTTGTTCTCTAAGAACTGAGACGAAAGACTGGAATAGGTAAACGTCTGAGTGCGATATCTTTGGATTGTCATCAGCAAGAAGACAACGAACGAAAGATAGGGAAGGACAACAAACATGAGATTGTTGAAGTCACCCAGGAACTCGTCGCTAAACATGGCATTCCTCCGCGGTTATCTGACTCGCAATCTCAATAACCACGGCATTCGCGGCCTTCATGAGATGCAGGTAAGGACTTTTTGACTGAGAGAAACCGGAGATCATCTTGGTGATTCCTGGCTCAAGAAACCCGATGGCCAAATCGCGCATGCGCTTGGGATCAACCCGGGCAAAGAGCCGAATCATCTGAGGCAAATGGTCAGGAAGCTCGGTGGTTGCTTCGATCCCTTGCTCGTTGAGGGCGGCCTTCATCTTCACCAAGAACGCCCCGCGGTCGTAAGACTCCCCATAGATTTGCCAACCGATCTCTAAGCTGCACTGTGGATTGATGTCGAAAGTTCGGGTATAGAGTTCTTCCTGCTGCGTGGCAGAAAGCGGAGCCATGCCTGCGCGAAAGGCCTCGAAACTCTCCCGCGCTTGAAGGGGCGCTCCAGCGAAAAGTGTGCACAGCTGCTCGACTTGCGGCCGCACATCCCCCCGGGGATACTCAAGCATAGAGGCCAAGGCGTAGAGTGATTCTCTGATGTTCGACATGATTAGAGCCCCCGCTTAGGACCGGTCCGGAATCCGAAACCAGCCTCTTGTTTGTGCTCATGGGGCTCTTTCAACATCTCAAGAGCTTCTTCGCGGTGCATAGGTGGAATAACGAAGCGATCGTCGAAGGTACAGAGTGCGGTCATCTTGTAGATGGCATCGGCTTCGTCCTTGCTGCAGCCACTTTCAGCCAACATCTGTTCGGCCACCTTCATCTCGATATCACCGACAGTGATAGCCCGTCTGTACATGCGAATGGCCATCTGTTTGCGCAAACCTGTTCGCAAGAAACTCTGGTCGCCAGCCCCGAAGATGCTGGCCAAGAATTCCATAGGAACTCGGGCTTCATCAATACTGTGGAATAGTTTCTCAGAGGTATTCTGAGTCAGACCATCCGTATGGGTTGACATGACAGGCAGAAGTGGCGGCACATAGAAGAGCATCGGCAAGGTGCGGTACTCGATGTGTGGCGGCAAAGCGATGCCCCATTCTTTGACGAATTTGTAGACTGGCGACTTTTGTGCGCTTTCAATGACAGAATCGTGTACGCCGGACTTCCGAGCAGCAGCGATCACCTCCGGGTCATGGGGGTTGAGGATCATGTCACGCTGCCCTTGAATCAATTGATCCTGAGGCAAATTGGCAACTTCTTCCAATTTGTCTGCGTCGTAAAGCAAGACTCCCAGGTAGCGAATGCGACCAACACAAGAATGGAAGCAAGCAGGAGCTTGGCCAGTTTCCAAACGGGGGAAGCAGAGAATGCACTTCTCCGACTTGCCTGTGTGCCAGTTATAGTAGGTCTTCTTGTAAGGGCAGGCGGAGATGCAGGCACGCCAAGCACGGCAGCGGTTCTGGTCCACCAAGACAATACCGTCCTCACCTCGTTTGTAGAGAGCACCTGATGGGCAGGAAGCAACGCAAGACGGATTCAAACAGTGATTACAGATTCGTGGGAAGTAAAACATCACCATGCGTTCGATGGCGAATAGTTGCTCCCGTTGCTCCGGCGTCAAGGACTCCAGGTTAGGATCGTTTTCTGCATAGACAGGCGAACCAGAAAGGTCGTCATCCCAGTTCGGACCAGCTTTGATGTCCATGTAGTCGCCGGTAATCATGGAGATTGGGCGAGCGGTGGGCTGATCATCTCCCTCAGGAGCATTGAACAACTCGTCATACTTGTAAGTCCAAGGCTCATAGTAGTCGTCGATACTTGGCTGAGACGGGTTGTGGAACATGTTAAAGAGAGTCCTCTTCTTGTCCATAGCCCGAAGCTTGAGTTTACCGTTCTCGTCTTTCAACCAGCCGCCGCGGTATGTTTCCTGGTCTTCCCAACGTGTCGGAAATCCAGTTCCTGGCTTCGTCTCTACGTTGTTCCACCACATGTACTCTGACCCCTTGCGGTCAGTCCAAATGTTCTTGCAAGCGATGCTACAAGTGTGGCAGCCAATACATTTGTCGAGGTGAAACACCATCGATATTTGTGATCTAACGTCCATGGGATGTGTCCTCTCGTCTACCAGACCAGTTGTGGGAGTTTGCGTACAAAAATGTGGGTATCACGGTTACATCCCGTCGGTCCCCAGTAGTTGAAGTGGTAGGTGAACTGTCCGTACCCGCCGATCATCAGGTTTGGCTTGAGCCTTGTCCGCACCAAACTGTTGTGACCGCCTGCACGCTTGTAACCACGAATTGGCGATTTCGGGATTCCCAAGGTGCGCTCAGGCGAGTGATAGATGATGCAAACACCACGAGGAATGCGGCAAGAGACAACAGCGCGTGTCACAACCACACCATGGTCATTGTGAACTTCGACCCAGTCGTTGTCTGCGATGTCCAAAGTTTCAGCATCTTTTTCATTGATCCAGAATGGCTCGCAACCCCGAGACAAAGTCGTCATGCGAGCGTTATCACCATAGGTCGAATGAATGTGCCACTTGCCATGAGGAGTGAGGTAGTTCAGCATCAAAGTCTGACCTTCATCCTTACTCACTTTGAGGTCGCCATATTGCTCAGGGGTTGGCCTTGGTTTGTACGTCGGCACATTCTCACCAAACTGAATGTAGGTGTCATGATCGAGATACAAGTGCTGGCGGCCTGTGAGAGTTCGGAATGGGACCAGTCGTTCAACGTTATAGGTGAACGGCGCGTAGGCGCGCCCATTGTCCAGGAGGCCAGACCACATGGGACTGTTGATTAGTCTTTGAGGTTGAGCTTCCAAGTTTGCAAAATTAACCCGCCGATCACGATTGTTGGCAGCTAAATCGGCCAAAGTGAGGCCGACCTTCTCTTCCATATTCTTGTAGGAACGATAGGCCAGTTCACCGTTGGTCACAGTGGCAAAGCGCAGGACGATCTCCGCCGCCTCTTTTGCTTGCGTGAGACTAGGGTAGGTTTCTCCACCCCACTTGACAACGGGAGAGTCGACTTTGACTTCTTCATAGACGTCGTCCACGGCATAGTGGGTGCCATGGGCTCCCAGCCCATTCTTGGGCACGTTTGGTCCGTAGGAAATAAACTGGTTGTAGAGGTTGGTGTAGTCGCGGGAAACCACGGCCACATTCGGCATGGTCTTCCCAGGAATTGCCTTATCCTTGCCATTGACCCAATCTGGGATGTGCTCTTGAGCAATCTCTGCTGGGGTGTCGTGGGGCAAAGGAGTCACAACCACGTCACGAACCGGATTGGGATAGTGCTTCGCGGATAGTTCAGAGAACTTCTTGGCGATGGAACGGAAGATGTCCCAATCGCTCTTAGCTTCCCAGCAAGGAGGAACGGCTTCATTCAGCGGGTGAATAAAACTGTGCATGTCGGTGGAGTTGAGATCTGTCTTCTCATACCACGTGGCCGCCGGCAGGACGATGTCAGAATAGAGAGCGGATGTATCCATTCTGAAGTTGAGGTCGACGACTAAGTCCATCTTGCCTTCTGGAGCCACATCCCGCCATTGCACTTCGGAGACAGCGTCTTTCGCCACGTCTTCCGCAATGGCATTGTTGTGGGTACCCAAGTAATGCTTCAAGAAGTACTCATGCCCCTTGGCCGAGGACATCAGGGCGTTGCCACGCCAGATAAAGAACACCCGAGGCCAATTCTCTGGTGCATCCGGGTCTTCCACGGCGAATTTGAGATCGCGAGACTTCATGCCATCCACGACCCACTGACGCACCTCAGCATCCGTCTTGGCGCCGGCAGCCTCAGCTTCCTTCACCAATTCAAAGGAGTTCTTGTTGAATTGAGGATAGAAGGGCAGCCAACCATTCTGAACGGCTCGAACTTGAGCGTCCATGGTGTGCTCCACGGGCATCTCCCCTTCGCGCACATCGGCGGCGACTACTTGGTACTCGCGATAACTCTTTTCATAGCGCCATTGATCACTGTGGACATAGTGCCAACTCGGGGCATTCTGCAGACGGGACGGACCATACCAGTCCTTCGCCAAAGCCACAGAGGCCCATGATTCCATGGGAGCGAGTTTTTCCTGGCCCACATAGTGAGCCAAGCCGCCGCCATTCTTGCCGACACAACCACAAAAGACCAAAGCATGGATCGCAGCCCGATACATGAGATTAGCGTGGTACCAGTGATTGATACCGGCCCCAATGATGACGGTGCACTTGCCGCCGGTGTGCTTGGCTGTTGTGCCCCACTCTCTGGCAAACTTGATGAGATCTCGGCGATCAATCCCGGTATAGATCTCCGACCATGCAGGCGTATAAGGCATGCTGTCATCGTCGTAATCTTTGGGGTAAGCACCCTCAAGACCACGGGGAACACCATACTGAGCCATCATCACATCGTAGACCGTAGCCACTTTGACCTTGCCGTCGATGGTTTTGATTTCGCGGATGGGGACATGCCGAGCGAGTTCACTTCCACCGCCAAAATCATCGAAGTAGAGGCCAATAGTCCCGTCGTTCTTGTTCAAGAATGTCAGCTCTGGGTTGAGAGCGCCACCGTCGACAGCGTCTTCCAGCTTCAGGTTCCATTTGCCCTTTTCTTCTCCCCAACGGCTTCCGATCGTACCCAGAGGAACCCTGGGCCGGGACTCATTCTCGTCCCAAATCAAGAACTTCCAATTGCTGTTTTCTTGATCGCCGAATCGTTCAAGCCGATTGGCGCGCAGCATCTTGCCAGCCCGCATCTTGCCGCCATCCTCGACGATTTCAACCAAGAAAGGAGAATCGGAATACTGCTTGACGTACTGGAGGAAGTCTGGGGTCTGTTGTTCGTGATGAAATTCCTTCAACAGCACATGATTCACTGCCATCCACCAAGCGCCGTCTTGTCCAGCGTTGATCGAGATCCAGTCGTCAGCGAATTTTGCCACTTGACTGAAGTCAGGGGAGAACACCACCATCTTGGAGCCATTATGCCGCGCTTCTGCAACAAAGTGACAATCCGGTGTCCGTGTCATGTTCAAGTTGGCGCCCATGACGGCCAACATTTTAGCGTTGTACCAGTCAGCCGACTCATTAACGTCGGTCTGCTCGCCCCAAGTCTCCGGGGAAGCGTTCGGCAAGTCGCAATACCAATCGTAGAACGACAATGAGATACCGCCCATAAGCTGCATCATTCGGCTGCCAGCAGCGTAGCTGAGCATACTCATGGCAGGAATGGGTGAGAATCCAGCAATCCGGTCTGGACCATGCTCCTTAGCTGTATGGATATTGGCGGAGGCCACAATCTCCAATGCCGTATCCCAGTCTGCACGCCTGAAGCCGCCCTTGCCTCGAGCTCTTTGCCAGCGTTTACGGGCCTCTTCATTATCTACCAGAGATTTCCAAGCAGCGACGGGATCGTCATGCTCAGAACGAGCCTTCTTCCAAAGATCAAGGAGTGCACCGCGGATGTAAGGGTACTTCACCCGCAAAGGGCTGTAGAGATACCAGGAATAGGAGATACCTCTTTGGCAACCCCTTGGCTCGTACGGTGGAATTTCGCCTTCGAGCTCAGGATAATCAAGAGCCTGCATTTCCCAGGTTACGATGCCTTCTTTGACATGAATTTGCCAAGAGCAACTACCTGTGCAGTTCACACCATGGGTCGAGCGCACAACTTTGTCGTACTGATGACGGTTGCGATAGAACTCTTCCCAGGAACGCTGTGTCGGATCGTAGATGTCCTTGATCCATGAGTTGTCGTGTTCGCTTGAACCAGATCCATGCTTGATCATTTTTGACCCCTAACCAATTTGCCGCGAACGCCAGTGAAGCGTCGCCGCCAAACAAAATCACAGAGCAGCAACGCTGCGACCGCACCCACGACACCAAAAATCAGAAATTCAATGCCCGGCCCTGGGGCCTCGCCTTCTTTCTTCGCTGCCTCTTTCATGTAGGCCAACAAAGGAAGAATCTCATCTGTGTGTATGGGTGATACTTTGAAGACAGGCGCCATCGTTTCTGTAGCTGGAGAGCTCAACCATGCCCCCAAGACCTTGCGCCCGTTGAGACGGGCATAGGCGTCCGTCAAATCAGGACCAAGAAGGCCGCCACCGAGACCACTTTGGCCAGCAATGGTATGACAGGAAGCACATGCAGGAGCGCCACTTTGCATGCGAGTTGCGCCGCTGAAGAGAGCCTCACCCAACTCAACGTCTTCAGCAGTGAAGGGGCGATCAGAGAGACTGAGGCCAGCGAACTTCGATCGCTCCAGCTTCGATTCGGCCTTGATGAGATCAAGAAGTCTCCGGGCCCGGTCCTTTGTCATTCCCGCCACCTTGGGCATAGGAACGTTACGAGCCTCTGCCAACAATTTCTTGGCGTAAGCGTCGCCGCTGGCAATCACTGCCCCAGGATCGACAATGAAATTGATGAGCCAATCTCTGTCCTTTCGATCTTCGACGTTCTTTAAGTCCGGCCCAGTCAGAGGGCCACCACCGATCGTGTGACAGCTCGCGCAGTTCGCTTGGAAGTATTCAGATGTTTCCTGAGCGCTGAGTGATCCGACCAAGAGCAACAATGCTCCCAGCACCGCCAACCCACTTCGACCAGCTTTCGTAAATGAGAGCTCCATGGCATTCCTCGTTTCGTGAATGAGACGACGGAAATACCGCACGGTTTATGCCAACCAGAACTGCTCACCCGTGGATTGTTAAACTACAAGTGGATAAAGACTTACGGCACTTGGATTGGGGGAGTCACAGAGGGAAATAGGGTTGACTGCATGCCTCAGAAGGCAACAAACCAACACGCAAACTCTAAACCTTTTGCTATCAAAGACTTAAGGGTGCATTCTTCGTCATGCACCCAGGTGTCATCAGGATGCAGTGGAGACGGCGGCGCCTTAGCCCCATCTCGCTGACGCCCAACAAGAACACCGCCAGCACTCGCAGCCATCAATAGAGCACCAGCCTTCTTCCCTGCTCATAGAGAGTCTCCCGTGCTCGAAACGTCTTTGGCCAATGGGACGCCCCTGTTCGCTCGGCAATCTGACGACCTCGTTGAACCAGAAGAAGTGCTGCTTCGAATTCTCCACTTGCCGCATAAACAGAGGCCAAGGCGTCCAATGCCAGCAAATCACCGAGCTTAACCCGATTGAGAAAACTCTCACCAAGAGCCACTGCAGACTTA
>WFTN01000434.1 GCA_015485455.1 Planctomycetota bacterium
CTCAAGTTTCGAATAGCTCATCCCTGGTAACAGGAATTGCGGAATCAAGTCAACGACAATCACGCAACATCAACGCAGTCAGTCAGGGTATGACTAAGATCAATACTGTTGTGATTGACAATGCCCAAGCCGCGGAAACCCTCTCATCGGTGGTCAACGAACTCCTAGAACAAAGCCACGAACTGACCCAAGAGATCATCACATTGGAGCGCCGAGGATAGGCCCAAAGGCGAAGGGCAAGAACGGCATCAACGCCACGGTGTGACAATCTGTCAATCCTCAAAAGGAAAACTTTGGCACAATAGCGCAACTCAAACGAACTTGAGGGTTTCCAATGACGAAGCCAACCGTTTCTTGGAGAGTGCTATGTCCTCAATGCGAATCATCGGCCTTCTGCTTATTGCCAGCACCATGGCATTTGGACAGAAACAACTACCGGAAGACAGCTTCGGCGAACCTGAGGCCCGTCATCTTTTGAATCGAGCGGGTTTCGGCGGAACACCAGACGAAATCAAGTCCCTTTCGGACATGGGGCTGAAGAAAGCCGTCCAGTTGATACTGCATGGACTTTCCACATCGGAATCTTCCCCAACCGCTTTTGACATCGCCATGGTCGATCGATCTGAGCGCCGCAGGATGAGATCTCTCCCTCAGAAGGAGAGACAGAAGATTCGCCAACAAATGCGGCAAGTAGACCGCAGGCAGATGGCACGCTATCGAACCTGGTGGGTGGAACAGATGCTCGCCTCCCCCAACCCCTTCCAAGAGAAGTTAACACTCTTCTGGCATGGCTACTTCACGAGTTCCTTTCGAGCCGTTCGAAACTCCGAACACATCATCAATCAGAACAAACTCTTCCGCGAAGAAGGTCTTGGCAATTTTCGTACTTTGCTACGCCACATTGCCCGTGATCCCGCCATGCTCCGCTATCTCGACAACGACAAAAATCACAAAGGCGCTCCCAATGAGAATTTTGCCCGAGAAGTAATGGAGTTGTTTACTTTGGGCGAAGGCAATTACACAGAGGAAGACATCAAGGAAACGGCACGAGCATTCACCGGGTGGATTAACCGACCAGGTGGTGCCCGATTCATGCTCCGACGCCACGACCGAGGCGAAAAAAGAATCTTGGGCCGCAAAGGCCGCTATGGGGTTGACGATGCTTTGGATGTCATCCTTGAGCGCTCGGCAGCCCCACTGTGGGTATCGAAACGCATTCTTCGCTATTTCGTCGGCTCGGAGATCCCCGATGGCATGGTGAAACGCTATGCACGCTTACTCAGGAAGAACGACTGGGATCTCTTGCCATTCTTCGAAACACTGTTCAGCGATGCCCAATTTTACAGCCCTCTTGTTGTTGGAAACCGCATCTCAAGCCCTATTGAATTCCTCGTCGGAATCGGTCGACGGCTTGGGGAAAGCCCTCCAGGCTGGCTCATCGTCACCTTCTCGGATCAACTTGGGCAGAGCCTCATGGATCCACCCAATGTCAAAGGCTGGGAAGGCGGCGACGCTTGGATTACCACATCATCGTTCATGCAGAGAGGTAACTTCGCTCGCTATCTCATCGAAGGATTCGACCGCAGATCTGTCGTCGCCGACTTCGCCTCCGACGAAACTGGCAAGATGGACATGAAACAAGTGCGAAGCGGATTAGGCCCCATGATGAGGGCAATGAGACAGCGGCGATGGCATCCTGAGGTGAGGATGCGCGAGCTGCTTCTTGAGGCAAAAGTCACAAGCTCAGCTGGCATTGTCAACGTACTTTGCCAACGATTTCTTGGTGTGCCTGTGACTGAAGATGCCCGAAGATCCTTGATCGCATTCTTGGAGAACGAAAAGAAATCGGGGAAAAGCCGATTCCGAAAGGCGCGCGCTCTTGAAGTGCCCGAAGATCTACTGCGCCGCCTTGTTCACCTCATCCTCAGTCTCCCTGAAGCCCAACTTGTTTGACCACGGATCAAAAGGAACCATCATGACGATCAACCGACGCAAATTCATGACTTACAGCGCTGGAACCTTGGGAGCTCTGGCCTTGAGCAACAACATCCTGTCCGCGGCAGAACTCAACAAACTCCAAGAAGAAACAGACACACCCCAGAACATTTTGGTCATTCTTCAGTTGTCAGGCGGCAACGATGGATTGAGTACTGTCGTACCCTATGCCGACGATGCTTATGGACGAGCCCGAAGTTCAACACGAATCGCCCCATCTCAAGTCCTCAAGATCGATAACTACCGAGGTCTCCATCCCAACCTGAAAGGACTTCATGACCTTTACGGATCAGGAAAATTGGCGATCATCGAGGGCACTGGCTATCCGGATCCCGTTCGTTCCCACTTCAAGTCTCTCGACATCTGGCACGCAGGAAATAGTCGAGGTCGAAACGCAGGTTATGGTTGGGTTGGACAAACAATAGATAAGTCCTATCCGGATATCCGCGATCCGAATGTCGTGGTCCACATTGGCAACAAAACTCCCTTTTCGTTGAATGCTGCGATTCATAAACCCGTGGCATTCACAACCCCAGCAGCTTACCGATGGATCGGGGCAGAAAAGGATGCAGCGACGTTGCAGAAATCAGCCCCGCTGTGCGAGCACGAAAAACAAAGTGGCACGCCTAAGAGTGCTTCCGGCCGCGACCGCGCCCTCGCCCGTCTTCGGCGCATCCTCCATGAAGCGCAAGCGTCCTCCTCTCAGATCCGACAAGTTGCTAAGAATTATTCGCCAAAGGCCAAGTACCCTCGTTCTGGACTGTCAGCGTCTTTAGCCACTGTAGCTGCCCTCATTACTGGTGGCATGAGCACCCGCATCTATTCCCTCGAGATGACCGGCTTCGACACCCACACGAATCACCGCAACAAGCATGACCGATTGATGACTCAATTGGACGGCGCGCTGAGCGCTTTCCAAAAAGACTTGCAAGCTCATGGCAAGAGTGGTTCAGTCACCACCATGCTCTTCTCTGAGTTCGGCCGACGGGTTCAGGAAAACGGCTCTCAAGGTTTGGATCATGGGGTCGCCGGGCCCATGTTTCTCTTAGGTGACAAAGTAAAAGGCGGACTTCATGGAAAACATCCAAGTTTAACGAAGTTAGACAAAGGAGACTTGATTCATACGACTGATTTCCGCCAAGTCTACGCTTCCCTCATTGACAATTGGATTGGCGGCAACCATGCTCAAGTCTTGGGAAAGAATTACAAGAGCCTCCCCCTCTTCCAATCATAAGCCCACAGCGACTCAGCCACCGACGTGGCTTATTGAAGCGTAAGAGGAGACTAAGGCTCTGAAGCAGACGCCTTCTGCATTTAGACTGTCCCATTCCACTGAGGACTTCTGCACCCTGGCGGGTGAAGCTCAAGGCGTATTCGTCTGCACTTTCTTTCACATCGAATGATAGTACCACTCTTCGATCAGTCATCTACTTCTTTGCCAATCAGATTCATGTCGCAGAATCTTGCCGTCGAGTCGCCGGACTTTGTGACGGTGATGGTGTCAACGACTCTTGTATAATAAAAGCGAGGCTCAGTATCATTGGAGTTTCGCGGTCGCTGAGGTTTCTTGCCCAAAATCCGATCATCGCTGCTACCCAATTAAACGTCCAATTCATCGAGATTGCACCAACGGTTCAGGCGTCCAATGGATTGCAGATTGTCGCGACTCCTTAGCACGCACGAGCAAACGCCATTTCAGGAGCAACCTTCACCTTCGAAGGTTGCCTCTTCGTAACTACATGGCACGCTCATTATCAAAACACTCCGCTAACGCCCCACGTTCAAGCATTGGCGAGGGTGCCTGGAAAACCCCACGCGTCCATCTTTGGCATTGACCACAACAAAAGTAGAAGTGCCTGATGCTGAAGGCGAGAATTCCACTCGGTAGTGCCCTAAGTTCGTTTTCGTCACACGAATAGGTTTCAATTCTGAAAAGTTCGCTTCACGGCTCAAGAATGCCAAGGCTCGTTGAGAAGCGACACTCTTGTTCTTAATCGATACGAGTTCTGGCTCGCTCACCCTTGAGTTGCCCTCAAGCCATTCCTGGGTCCCAGGCTCACCTGAATAAATCCTCTCCACCAACCATTCCAGAGACGCACTCAGTTCTTTGCCAATCTCCCACTCCCCCTCCTTTCTAAAGCTAAGACGAACGCAACGGCCATCCACCCCCGCTAGGATTGCGCCTTCTCCCAGTTCTATGGCCATCGTCGCTTTGTTTACAATGAATAGATCACTGAGCTCAGTTCCACTGGCCATCGGTACATGGTTCAAAGTTGTCCCTCCGCCTCCCCCTAAACTTCCAGCCTTCACCTCAACGGTACAGAGATCAGCAAATTCGCCTGCAATCTTCTTCAGGCTCACGGAAATGCGCCCGACGTAGTTCCCTGTTCTTGGAGCAGGATTCACAGCCCTGTCAGGAGCAACCCCCACAGACATACCCGGCCCAACCATCAGATGAATTGGAGTTGCTGAAGTGACAAACCATGTCCAAGAAATCGATTCATTGCTGCTTTCGTTTAAGACCGGTGCATGGACGCGAAGACTCTCACGGGTAGGGAGCCCACCAAGAAGTCCGGGACAAATAAACGTAGAAGTCTGCGGGAAAGAAGTTCTTTGTTTCTCGATATAGGCCATTATCTCAGCAGAGCCTACGTTCTGGGGCTCGACAGAAGACCTTTCTGGTTCAGGAGCCGAGCCCGAGTGAGGATTCTCGGGATGGGCGCGACCGCAAAGTTCGCAAACCCTGGCATCCTGCGTTGCTGCGGCCCCTGGTACTTCTTCACCATTGTACCCGCCACAAGACATCAACAATAGGAACGTTGTTGCCAAAACAAGAACCATTCGCATAGTTTCACCTCTTTAACCGCCAACCAAGAAAGCATTCCCGTCAAGACAGATGATACAATCAATCAGCAAAGCAAGAAAGCATGGCCAAATTCGCTACTGAATTCAAAACCCCACCACCTGAAAACCTGAAAACGCCTCGTAGAAAAAGTGTTCTGCCGGATTGCCGTCAAGTTCTCTCTGGCAAGTCTCTTTGCTACTTTCCCCTATGAAACCTACATCAGCACCCAGTTTTTTTTCAATTGCTCGCTACTTAGGCTGTATCACCTTCATTGCGCTAGGATCTCTATTTCTCTACCAAGGCAACAAGAGCCTGGCATGGAATAGAATTAACGATTGGCCCGCCGCAGAAGGCACCGTTGAGAAGGCCATTCTCCAACAATCTTACAGC
>WFTN01000435.1 GCA_015485455.1 Planctomycetota bacterium
AATGAGGTCAGTTGCCAACCGAGCCTCAAAGACCGTGGCGAAAAAAGCCCAAATTGCCCTTAAAGAACTTGGCTGCTGACAAGATACGACCCCGCAGACAAATATCATGGCATACCAAACACGCAACCAATCCAAACGAGCACTTCTGGAGCGCTGATTGAGATAAGATCATATACAACCTCAATATCCATCATGTCCCATCGTAGCCCCAGAATGCCCTAATGACCATTGGGCCATGTCAGGCTGAGAAAGAAAACCGCATCAAGACCATTGAGAGATAGCGCGGTGCAGTGGGCTATCTGTCCGGCATCGCATACCACGACAGTTCCCGGCGAAATGGGATCGTGTGCGTCACATTGCGAAAGTTCCCGAATATGAAGGATCGCCGGAGATTCGAATCTTTCGGTAGGGAGCTATGGATTCCTTTGCTTGAATTTGATCTGGGAACGAATGGGGAGCGTAGGTGACAGGACATCTGCTTTCTTGACTCGGCACCAAACCCCGAGGAGTGACGTCGATGAGATCAAGTCGAAGCAAGTCCGGTTGAATGGTTGACCGTAAGACATCTCTGTCAAGGCCCATGAGGGCCGCCAACTTGGCTTGGCCTGTGGGTAATCTGCTTGCTCCAAGAATCTCCAAGGCTTGCTTGTGGCGAGGGCCCAAGCCGAGACTGTCCAAACGCTTGCGACGAAGAGTCTCTTCAACCAAAGCTATGGTTATCGTGTTCTCGCCCTTGGCCAAACGTAAATCGCCTGCAGAAGCAAGAAGAGCCAGAGATTTCCTGGGGGTGCCCATAGAAGCCCGGGCAATCGCTTGGCAGGCCTCTTTTGCAATTTCTACTTGGGAAGCTTGGCGCACAATCTGGGCCAGATCGCTGTCTTCGTAGGCCAGAAGTTCTTCCTGCAAAACGAATCGATCCAAAAGTGGCTTGGGCATGAGATTGGGATGTGTGGTGGCCCCCACCACACAGATCTCCCCTTGGTCCATCATCTCATAGAATATTTCCGCTACCTGCTGGGGTAACCCGTGGATCTCATCGATCAAGAGAACTGAACCTTCTGGCACAAGCAGCTCGTCAATGGAAGATACAGCGGGCCCCGTCCTTGCCACAAAAGGTGCCCCACTCTCCACAGCCAAAGCGCGAGCCAAAGAAGTCTTTCCCAACCCCGGAGGACCTTGCAACAACACATGACGAGGTGCACGATTCTCCCTTTGCGTTGCGGAACAGACAATCTTTAGGCTCTCCCGCACCTCGTTTTGGCCCACCAAGTCATCTAACTTCTTCCCCTGGGCTGGGGCGGATGGGGTTGGCCCATGTGGGCCAACCTTGGCAGATTCCATGTGGATCTTCGGCCCCACATGGGGCCTTTCGCCCTCCAAGGGTCGTCCAGAACGATCAGTGACCACCAAGTCAAAAGGAGCAACGCCGGAGATCTTGAGGAAACCATCATGGATCATTCCGTGACAATGGGCGCAGACGGCAGTCAAATTTGCGAGATCATGCCCCCCACCGTTTTCTCGAAAGATGATGTGATGGACGTGAAGATTGCGGCTTCCTTGGCAGTGAACACAGCGGTGACCATCCCGGGCTAAAACCCGACGCCTGATGCGGGGTGGTGTTGGTGAAGAGTTCTTTGCCCCAACGACTTCACCATCGCAGCGAACTATCTCGCTTTCCTCTTGAGTCAAAACGATTGGCCCATCTTCTGTTGCCAAGTGAGACTGCTTGCATTCTGCGCAATGGCTCACGTTCACTTGAAAAAATGAAGCGCCGTTTGCTTTCTTTGCATTCCCTCCTTGCTCAACTTGTCGCAAGTAATTCTCGGCCAAGAATTGCAGGAATTCACCATCACCCAAATCACCGCCAGATTCCTCATGAAGTTTCTTGCGAGCTTGCTCCAAGAATTCATGAGCCAAAGGCGCGAGCTTGGCAGAGAACTTGAACTTAACCGTGGGCACACCTTTGCCATCTTCTCTGGGTGGCCTTCCTGCTTCTGATCCCCGAACTTCCAGGTCTAAACGCTCGCAAGAGACCACGGCAGCCCTCTCCAACCAAGCCTTTTCGTTTTCTGGCGTGGCAATCTTCACCAACAAGCGTACTTTCGACCAAGAAATACTGCTTTGGCAAAACGCTTCATCAATGAGAGGTAGTTCTTGCAAAGCTGCACCCACGGTGATTGAGGTGCGGGCCAGTCTTCTGCTCATCTCCAATCGTTGCCGAGCAAATTGAACAGCACTGACAAAGCCAAGGGCTTGGTGAAGACCACGGCTTTGCATGTCATGAAGATAAAAAGCCAAAGCACGACGGGCCACATCACTGCTGCGATTGTGCAACAAAAGAGTTCCTTCCAACTCCTGGGCATCAAGGCCAAAACGTAGATGAACGGCTGGGATTTCATCTTGATATTTGGGGACAATACTCATGTGATTCTTCCGATTAGAGAGCTAAACCTGAATCAGCATCATAGTGTCTGAGGGGGTCAGAATTGGGCGAATGATCTCACTTTTAGAACGACGCCTTCGATGTCGTTTCGGTGTCGAAAAAACCAAAGCGGAGCGAGCCATTCTTGATTGCGCGTGTTGATTTTTATCTAAGGAAACATGATCGCTCGTCCATCCATAGCCGTGAACCAGGTGTTCCCAATATTGCCACTTGGGGCCACTGCGAAAGCTTGGATCATCAAGCTCATTCCACTCAATCCACTCGGAAAACAATAATTGAAAGTCATTCCCCCCGGAGGCAAGAAGCCTGCAGAAAGCCGGTGGACTTCGGGGTTTCGGATTTCCTACAATCAATTAGGATTGGGCCATGAAAACTACATGGCAAGAAAAATACGCAGACAAGCGACTGAGTCCTGATCAAGCAGTTCGACGCATTGCACGGGGGAAACACATTCAGATTAGTTCAGGTGCTTCCGTTCCTACAGCGCTTCTTGATGCCCTCGTCAAGAATGCAAAATATTTTGCTGACAACACAATTGTTCACTTGATGACGTTTGGGGATGCGCCTCATGTGGCTCCAGAGATGAGTGGCCACCTGCGGCACAATGCTTTCTTCATTGGGTCAAACGTCCGGCAAGCTGTCCATGACGGCCGCGCCGATTACACGCCTGTTTTTCTATCCCGAATTCCATCTCTCATCAGGACTCGTAGAATTCCGGTTGACGTGGCAATGATTCAATGCTCACCCCCAGATGAAAACGGCTATGTCAATTTGGGGGTTTCCGTCGACATTTCCCTTGCCGGGATCGCCGCCGCCGACCTCGTTATCGCTGAGGTAAACCCCCAAGTTCCTATCGTCCACGGCGCTGGGTTTTTGCCCATGGACACATTTGACCATTGGGTGTGGAATGATTCTCCTCTCCAGACACACATAGCACCAAAGCTTGACCACGTTTCCATCGAGATCGGTCGATACGTTGCTTCCCTGATTGAAAATGGCAGCACCATTCAAATGGGCATTGGCGCGATTCCTGATGCTGTTTTAGAAGAGCTTAAGGACAAGACAGACTTGGGTCTGTGGACTGAAATGTTCTCCGACGGGATTATTCCTTTAGTGAAAAGTGGCGTCATCAACGGGAAGCTCAAGACCCACCACCCAGGAAAGATCTCTTCGTCATTTTCATTCGGGTCGAAAGATCTCTACGACTTCATCGATGGCAATCCGATGTTTACCTTTCATCCCTCTGACTACATCAATGATCCCGTTCGGATTGCGCAACAACATCAACTGGTTTCGGTGAACAGTGCCCTTGAGGTTGACTTGACTGGTCAAGTCTGCGCTGATTCCATCGGCACAAAGTTCTTCTCTGGCATCGGCGGTCAAACCGACTTCGTCCGAGGAGCGAGCATGTGCCCGGGAGGTCGTTCCATCATTGCGTTACCATCAACGGCAAAGAAGGGAAAGATCAGCCGGATCACCGCCACGTTGACCGAAGGCGCTGGAGTAGTCACCTCACGAGGTGATGTCCGCTATGTGGTCACAGAGTTTGGCATTGCCGATTTGCTTGGTAAGTCGATTCGAGAACGGGCCATGGCGCTCATATCCATTGCTCACCCTGATTTTCGTGACGAACTCCTTGAATCAGCCAAATCTCGCCACTACGTCTTTCAAAGGTCACACGTGCCTCGTGGACGCTATCCTCGAGAAATTGAGCGCATAGTAGAAACACGCCAAGGTGAGAAGTGTTTCCTACGCGCCATGAGACTCAGTGACGAGCAGAAGTTCCAAGATTTTCTATATCGTTCATCTGGGCAAGAGTCACATCAGAGGTTTCGAGAAATCTTAGAGGACCTTTCCCACGAACGTCTCCAAGAATTCATCGACATCGACTACGAAGAGAAGCTGTCTCTTGTGCTGGAGCACACAGAGTCTTCCCTGGAAGCAGAGATGATTGGAATTGCCCAATATGTCAAAGATTCTGCCACTGGTTTCGCCGAAGTTGCTCTCATCATCGCAGATGATTGGCGGCACAAAGGGCTTGGGCCCCGTCTATTCTCTCATCTTGTAGAGTTCGCTCAAGCACACGGAATCCGGGGCTTCACAATTGTCGTGCCGGTTGACGATCATGCCACCATACATCTTTTGCAGAGCACGGGGTTGACAGTGGAAAGCAATATCGTTGATGGTGCCTTCCACTTGAAGGTTGCCTTCCGTGACGAGCGGCCGTGAGCAATTGTTGAGAAAGCCCAAAGATACATTCTGGAGTCCTCCCTCATGATTCACCGCTTTGCCCAACTTCTTACCTGTGTGTCGTCGATCTTGCTTTGTGGCTGTGTAACCCAGACAAAAGAACCAAGTTATTCCAGGGCAACACGGGGGCGACTCATCGTCGCAGGAGAAGAAATCCCAGTGAAATTCGAAGTCAAGACCTGGCAAGACTCTGGCGGCTACGACGCTCAGCTTGAAAGATGCTTCTTTTCTGATGGCCTCCTACCCACGAGACCAGCACCGGGCTGTGATGAGAAGCGACGCTATCGCCCGAGACCTGCAATAGGGTTGACAGGAGAAGACCTGAAGACAATTGAGAATACGGGCTGGACACTCCCCCTCCTCAAGAAAAGCATCGACCAATTCGTCATTCACTATGATGTCTGCGGCACCTCCCGCAGATGCTTCAAAGTCCTCCACGATCTTCGGGGTTTAAGCGTTCACTTCCTACTCGACGTCGACGGAACTCTCTATCAGACTTTGGATTTGGCTCACCGCGCACGCCATGCGGGCAGCAGTAACTCCCGTTCTATCGGCATTGAGATCGCCCACTTCGGAGCCTACCCCAAAGGCTCAAAACCCCTGGAGCAACGTTGGAAACTGACGGACGATGGATTGCGGATCAACTTGCCAGAAAGCCTCGGGCCACCACCGGGAGGTCCGTTCTTTTGCGCAACCCCAGAAATGCATAAAGGGCGCATCAATGGCGTCCAACTCCTCCAGCCGGACTTTACTGAAGCCCAGTATCTCACTTTGTCGCGTTTGACAGATTCCCTGATCGAGATCTTCCCCAAGATTAAACGTCAAGTGCCAAGGCTCGAGAATGGCACCGTTGACCCCAACGTCCTCTCCACCGAGTCACTCGCCAGCTTCCAAGGGATTCTCGGCCATTGGCACGTGACCAAGAGAAAAATCGACCCCGGCCCAGCTTTCAATTGGGATCGTGTCGTCCGAGATCGCCAGCTTGGGGAGCAGTAGCGCGAAATGCACACAATTTTCGCTCATCAAGATGATAGACGAGCACATGTAGACATTTCGCAGACATTTTGTTTATGGAACCACAAGGACTTTGAGACCATTCGACCCCGCGATAACAGGGAAGCTCTGGTAAAACTGGAGGTAAACGTTAAATCCAGCAGTGATAGGGCTCTGCCGCGAAACATTGACCATGATTTCGCCCAAGGCATCAAAGCCGAATCCTCCCATGTCGATAAGAAACATAGGAGAATCGGAAACCAAAAGAGGAAAGCCAAATGGCAGCAAGAAATCCGCTGGTGCGAAACTGACACCAAATAGTC
>WFTN01000436.1 GCA_015485455.1 Planctomycetota bacterium
AATTGGGAGAGATTTCTTAGGAGTTCACGATGAAACTTAGAGTGCTGTTGTCGGTGGTTGTTTTCTCTGTATTTTTGTCTGCGGGGTCAGCTCAAATGGCTTTGTATCGCTATCTTGGCGCAAGTCCCCTTGGATTCTTGCGTGAAGTTGCGGCCGGGGGGGATCTGGATGGAGATGGCATCCCAGACTTCTTGTTGGCGGAAGTCTTTGCTGCAGTGTCTGGCACCAACGACGTGGGGCGGATTTCTGCTTATTCGGGACGTACAGGCGTCTTGCTCTATTCCATTGACGGTGTGCCCGGCCTCAATCACAAATTCGGCCATGAGCTTGATTTCATTGGTGACATCAACGGCGATGGCCTAACCGATTTCATTACATCTGATCCTTTTGCTTCTTTCGCGGGGGTCGAGTCTGGCAGGGTGACTGTTCATTCTGGGGCGAATGGTGCCGTCCTCTTTACCTTTGATGGGAATCCAGACTTGGATTTTGACGGGTCCGGAGATTTCTTGGGATTCGCTGTTTCAGGTGCTGGTGATGCCAACAATGATGGCATTCCAGACTTCGTCTATGGACGTCCAGGGAATTACATAGCCGGGGGTATTTGCTCTTCTGCTAACGATGCTGGTGAAGTGATCGTGCGTTCTGGTTTAGATGGATCTATTATTTTCAATGTCACCGGTTTGCCCAATTGTCAGACTCTTGGGTTTAGTTTGGACGGCGTCGGCGACATCAATGGGGATGGCTTCGACGACATTGTTATTGGACATGACAATGGAGGAGCAGGGCAAGTGCTTGTGGTCGGTGGGGTACCGCCCGCATTCATTCATGTGGTGAACGGTCCTACAAGCACCAGCTTTTTTGGCAACCGGGTTTTTGGGGCGGGGGATGTCGATGGCGACGGAACTCCTGACTTTGCCGCTTTTAGTTTCGCGTTTGACGCCACTCTGAGTGCCCTCCCCGGGGAGTTGACAATTCTCTCTGGCGTTGATGCCTCAGTGATTCATCATTTGGTCGGTGATTCTAACCTCGATCGATTTGGCGCAGGGTTCGAACCGGTTCCGGATTTGGACGGCGATGGTAAAGATGAGTTTCTTTTGGGTGCTTGGGGTGCTGATCCCAATGGCGGGAGCTCAGGGACTCTTGAACTATACAATGGAGATGATGCCACGGTGATTCGTGGTTGGGCGGGATTTGGTTCCGGTTCCGGCCTGGGTGATCACGGTACTTTCGCTCCATTGGGAGACGTGAATTTTGACGGTGTCTTGGATGTTGTGATGTCTCAATCAACACCGTCCAGCTTCGTTGGATTCGTTGGTGTGTTCTCGGTGGAAGACTTGGCTCTCAATTTGACCGGCCACGAAACATCGATTGCTAACGGCTCTTCAACCATATTCACTATGGCGGCTCCGGTGTCTGAGGCAGGGAACGCCTACTATCTTTTGGGTTCTATTTCTGGATTCTCTCCCGGCATTGACTTGGGGAACGGTTTGAACCTGCCTCTCAATCCCGATGTTTTTTTCAATTTTACCTTAGATTTCAGCAACAGCCCGCTTCTCGGAAGCTTTGGCTTCTTGAGTGGGTCTGCTTACGCTTCTGCAAGTTGGACCATTCCTGCCAACGGTGTCCCGGCCAGTCTTGCTGGCATATCAACTTACTGGGCCTTTGTGACCTATGATTCTGCCATGAGTCAGTATAGCTTCACCAGTAACCATGCTATTCACACTTTGATTCCTTAGATCTCTTCTACCGAGAGCCCTCTCCAAATGGGGCATCAGATCTTCATTTCGGAGAATGCTTGAGTTCGACCAAGCGATCATTAAGGAAGAGACGGTCACCTTGGTTTTCCGTGAGGGCGAGGGCTTGATGATAAAAAGCTCTCGCGTCTTCTTTTTTTCCGCATCGTCGTAGGATGTCAGCCCGGGCGGCGAAATAGGGTTGGTAGTTTGAGAGTTGGCCGGTCGATGCAATCTCGTCCAAGATGGTGAGAGCTGTGGATGGGCTATTGGCAAAAGAGCGAGCAACCGCTGCGTTCAGGCGCACCACGATTGATCCGGTCATGTTGTAGAGCCGATCATAGAGCAAGACGATTTGTCTCCAGTCCGTCTCTTCTGAACTAGATGCTTGGCCGTGAAGAGCAGAGATAGCCGCTTGGATTTGATAGGGACCTGGCTGGCCCAAGAGCATGGCACTATCCAGTAAGCTCGTACCTAGGGCGATCTTTTCTTGGTCCCAGAGAGCCCTGTCTTGCTGATCTAAGGGTACCGGTCTTCGGCTCTTGAATCTGGCGAGGCGTCTCGAATCGTGGAGCAACATGAGAGCCCAGAGTCCAGCAACCTCCGGGTCCCGGGGGCAAAGATGGGCGAGGGTTTCACAGAGCGTGATGGCTTCTTGCACCAAAGCTAAGCGCATCGGGGATGATCCGGTGCGAGCAGCGTATCCTTCACTGAAGATGAGGTAAATGACTGATTGCACCGCTCTGAGGCGGCGGGGCAGCTCTGCGGAATCGGGCTCAACGTATGGGATCTTCGTTTTCTTGATTTTCTTTTTTGTGCGAACCAGTCGTTGCGCCATGGTGGGCTCGGCGGTGAGGAAAGCCCGGGCGATTTCTTGGGTGGTGAGTCCTCCTAAAGCTTGCAGGGTGAGAGCTATTTGATCTCTTTCAGCTAAAGCAGGGTGGCAGCAAGTAAACAGCAGGAGGAGTCGTTTGTCTTCGGCCTCCTGTTCTGTTGTCTGCCTAAATTGCTCTTCCAATGCCTGGGCTTGGGCTTCCAAGACGGCTCGTTTGTCTCCGAACAGGGCTTGCCGTCGTAACTTGTCGACAGCTCGATTGCGGGCGGATCGGTAGATCCACCCTGGGGGATTTTCCGGAAGACCATTTTCTTGCCAATGGGTTAAGGCTCCAGCGAATGCATCTTGGAGCGAATCTTCTGCCAACTCGATATCGCCCAGATCGGCAATGAGGGCCGCCAAGAGGCGGCCCCATTCCTTCTTGTGAAAGACTGATCGTGTTTCTTCGTTGGGCAACATGGCTGGGTGTCGAGGGTTAGTTGTCGAACACCACCAGAGGCCGGACTTCAATGCGTCCAATGGCTGCGGATGGGATTTTGGCGGCGCAGGCGATGGCCTCATCCAGATTCTCACAGTCGAGGATGTAATAACCACCTAACTGTTCCTTCGTCTCTGCGAATGGTCCGTCCGTTGTTTCTGTTTTTCCGTCTCGAACAGTAACCGTGGTTGCCGTGCTCACGCTTTCTAAGGCGTCTCCACCAACAAAGACACCTTTTTCCGCCATTTCCTCGTTGAAAGCGAAATAGGCTTCGATGTGGGCGCCAAATTCTTCTGTTCCGTAAGCTGGTTCTGCGCTCTCAGCGCTGTAGATGAGCATCATATACTTCATGGGGCTATCCTTTGCATGGGAAGCGCAACATCGCGCTCCTTACTTGCCAGACGAATTGTAAACCCTGATTTCGACAGGGTTATTTTTTATTTTCTTACCCCGACGAATTCATCAGACCGGGCCGGAGCTTGTGAACTATTCGGGTTCCTCATTTCTTTAGTTCTTCGTCCAGCAATCGAACCAGTTGATCGCGCGTGTAGCTGTGGGCATGTCCCTTGTTCAGTTGGGCCACTCGTTTGAGGACGGAACGAATGGTGATCTCTGCTTGCTTTTGATTGGGGACGATGAGGTAGCGTCTCTTTGGGTTCTTGTCTGTCATAGCTGCAAGGAAGGCTTGGGCGACTTCCTGCGGATTAGCATCGTGATTGCCATTTTTGGGCTCGGCGAGGATGCGATCCAAGTGGTTCTTGTACCGTGATCCTTTGGAGGTGAAGCCCCGTTCTTGGAAGCGCTTGCGCATGTTCTCTGCGATTTTTGACTTGTAGTTGCCGGGTTCAATGAGACTGACGTGGACACCGAATCGGGCTACCTCCATGGCCAAGACATCAGTGAATGCTTCGATAGCATGCTTGCTCATGGAGTAAGGGCCGCCCATGCCCCAAGTGGCAGATCCAGAAAGTGATCCTGTGGTCGAGATGCGACCTTTGTTCTTAATGATCAAGGGGGCGAATGCTTTGGTGACGCGGAAGGGGCCGAAGACATTGACATTCATTTGAAAATTCATGTCTTCTTCCGACACTTCGATGAGAGGAGCCAGAACAACGACCCCAGCGTTGTTGATCAAGCCGTAGAGCCCCCGGTCACCTGCCTCAACGGTCTTTACGGCGGCGTCGATCTCACTTTGGATGGTGACGTCGAGTTTGATGCCTTGAATGTTCTTGATGGCACTTAGCTCTTTGAGGTCTTTTTCTTTTCGAGCTCCGGCGTAGACGAAGAAGCCTTTCTGCGCCAAGAGAAGGGCTGTAGCTCTGCCAATGCCGGAGCTGGCCCCCGTCACTAAAATAGCTTTTTGATCGGGGTTTCGTGCTGCTCTCACAGTTTCGATCGAGTCCATTTCACTTTGAGATTCTGGCCAGAAAAGCAGACCAAGGACCAGAGCAAAACAGGCAACGGTTGAAAATAGCTTCATCAGTCAATTTCCTCTTGTTTTCTGAGGGGTGAGGTGGGCATTCTCTCAATGAACGTGGCAGACGACCGACGCTTTTTCATGAACCTGCCGAATCAAAGAAAGGCGCACTAAGAGCACGCCTTTCTTCATTTACACTTTCGGATGAGTTGCAGCCTATTGGTCTGCAGAAGACTCTTTGGACTCGGTCTTGATCTCAGCCAAGAGTGTGTCAACTGCTTCATCCATGGCCTTGCCGCGAACGCCTTTGTAGCGGATGACCCCTTTGGCATCCATGACGTAGATGGTGGGCCAACCGCTGACGTTCCACTTACTGGAGATCGGCCCACTGGTGCCGCCGCCATTCCAGAAAGAACGCCAAGTGATGTTTTCCTTCTTAAGAACCTCTTTCAGCTTTGCTCGATCTCGATCTGAATTTACACCGATGAGAGCAAATGGCTTACCGGCAAGTCTTTTGACGAGCGACCGCTCGTGTGGGTACATAGCCCGGCAAGGTCCTCACCAGTTACCCCAGAAATCGAGAACAACGACTTTGCCACGGTAGTCAGAGAGGGAAAACTCGACACCGTCGATGTCTTCCGCCGTGATATCTGGGGCTTCTTGACCAATGTTGAGTTTGGTCATTTCAAAAACGGCACTTTGCGCTGATGGCCCGATTGTTTTCTTGCGGTAATAGGGGACGTCAGCAAAGTTGTCTTCTACTCGTTTGAAGAGGGTAAGAGCCTCCATTCTCAGTTTCTTTGCACCGGTCTTCTTGAGGAAGGCGACTGTCTTCTCTCCGTCTCGCTTTGCGATTCTTTCAGCGAGTTTTTCATCTTTGCCGTTGAAGTACTCCAAAGTCTTGGCGGCGAAAGCGTGCCATTGGGCTAAGGAGAATATAGCTCGCCCTTTTGTCGTCTTGTTGTCGCTGACCTTGATGATGTGTTTTAGGAAATCTCGGGTGACCAAAGATCCGCTGCGGGAGATTGCCAGGCAGATATCGCCAATCCCGTCATGGTTTGGGAAATCCTGGGCGATTATGGGCAGCACTGTCTTGTTTGCCTTGCCGCTTCGGTCATTGTTGACGGCCCATTTCAGGGCCGCGAAGGCCCCTTCGGTTTTGGGGTAATCCTGGGCGACTTTGAGCATCTGAGGAACGAAATTTGCCGACTTGGGGTAGTCGGTTTCAAAGAGCTTATTCTTCGCTTCTCGTGTCTCGGCTGCTTCATATTTCTTGCCAAAAGCTGCCATCTTATCGTCAAATGTTTTTCTGACCGCCACGAAAGCAGCCATCGACTTCTCGTTGGCTCCGTGGTTGCCGGATTCGTCTTGGAATGCCTGGGCTCCAGGTGCCACGAATAGAGCACAAAGAACCACAACGGTCTTCAGATTCATGATTGGTCTCCGTCTTCAAATGTCTGGCGCGATGCCAGGAAGCTTGGCTGATCTTGATTCGCTTGAAACTGATCTCAAGTATCTCCTATGCCGAAGCGTACGCCTCGGGTGGGAGATGGTCAACGAAGAAGGAGGGAATTGGGGCAGACCCCCTCCGAGAGTTCCTCTCTGTTTGTCGATCAGTGCCCGATCTTGGAGGCGAAGATAGTCTCAACCTCTTTGACCGTGGAGGTTAAAGCAGATTGCTCTTTTTCGTCCAAGTTTCCTTGCGTCTTTTCGAGCAAGATGCGCAGTGACTTCAAATGACAGCGCGCTTGGCGCTCAGCGACGGTGCTTGTCTTGGTGATGGGGTTCGGGATTTCGCCCAGGGCAATCATGGCTTGGGTGGCCATGGTATAGATGATGGTCAAAAACGAGGCTTCAGGTGCTGGTTCCATGATTACTCGCCATTCTCTGTGACAGCGCTGGAAGGGGCGCTTTGTTCGTTCGGATTCTTGGTATTTCGTTTGCGAGCCAGAGCCGCTTTCACGAAATTGTTGAAGACGCCATGAGGCTTGATGGGCTTGGATTTGAATTCAGGATGGAATTGCACACCCATGTACCAAGGGTGCTCTGGGACTTCGACGATTTCAACCAAGTTGCTTTCCGGGTTGATTCCACTGGGGACCATGCCGTTGGCTTCCAGCACTTCTAAGTACTTGTTGTTGAGCTCCCAGCGATGGCGGTGACGTTCGCTGATGTCTTCCTCCCCGTAGCAGTCGAAGGCCAAGGTGCCCTTTTTGATGCGGCAAGGATAGGCTCCCAAGCGCATGGTGCCGCCTTTGTCGGTGACGTCCTGCTGTTCAGCCATGAGGTCGATGACAGGGACTTGGCAACTCTTGTCGAATTCTGTGGAGTTAGCATCGTTCATGCGGCACTTGTTGCGAGCAAACTCAATCACAGCGATTTGGAGCCCCAGGCAAATTCCGAAGTACGGTATCGCGTTTTCCCGGGCGTACTGAGCGGCGGAAATCATACCTTCAATGCCACGAGATCCGAAGCCGCCGGGGACTAAGACGGCGTCTACGTCTCTGAGGAACTTTTCTGCTCCATCCCTTTCTACCTCTTCTGCTTCGATTTTCTTGAGGCTTACTTTCGCCCCAGAATCGATGCCAGCGTGATCGAGGGCTTCGTAGATGGATTTATAGGCGTCATGTAGCTCGATGTATTTGCCCACGATGCCGATGGTCACGTCTTCGCATTTTTGCGTGATGATCCGCTCGACCAAGTTTTCCCAGGCTGAAAGGTCGCTTTCTTTCTTGGGAGAGATTTGAAGGCGTTTCAAGACTAAGTCATCGACTCCTTGACGCTGGAGAACCAGGGGCAATTCGTAGATGGAGTGGTCGACGTCCTTTTCCTCAAAAACAGCATCTAAGGGGATATTGCAGAACAAGGAGATTTTCTTACGGACACTTTCATCCACGGAGACTTCGGTCCGGTAAACCAGAACATCAGGAAGGATGCCGATTTCTCGCAACTTACCCACGCTGTGTTGGGTTGGCTTCGTTTTGACTTCCCCTATGGCTCGCAAGTAGGGAAGGAGGGTCAAATGCATGTACATGACCCGGTCTCGGCCTTGCTCCAAACCGAATTGGCGAATGGCCTCCAAGAAAGGAAGACTCTCGATGTCGCCCACAGTGCCACCGATTTCTGTGATAACCACGTCTAAGTCTTGTTCTGCCATTTTCAGAACACAGGCTTTGATGGCGTCCGTGATGTGAGGGACGACCTGGACTGTCTTGCCTAAGTAGCCGCCTTCGCGTTCCTTACGAATGACAGAATCGTAGATACTGCCGGTGGTGAAGTTCGATAGCTTGTTGAGGGGGGTGTTTGTGAAACGTTCATAATGGCCCAAGTCGAGATCCGTTTCGGCACCGTCATCGGTGACGTAGACTTCGCCATGCTCGTAGGGGCTCATAGTGCCGGGATCAACGTTGATGTAGGGGTCGAGCTTTTGGATTCCAACCTTCAATCCTCGGGCTTCCAGCAAGCAGCCTAAAGCAGCAGACGTGAGTCCTTTGCCCAAAGACGAAACCACGCCTCCTGTTACGAAGATATATTTGGCCACGATGTTTGCTCCATCTGGTCCTCCTCTTGAGGACTAATTGCCGCTTGCGCGGAGTTGATGCCGAGTACGGAATCCGTCGAGGTCGGCTTGTGTATCGATCCCAGTTGCGCTGGCAGAAACAACCGCCACACCAATCTGCATGCCGGCTTGCAAAGCACGCAATTGCTCTAACTTCTCGCACAGCTCTAAAGCCGAGGGCTCTAAGCTAACAAGACGTTTGAGAGCGTTTTTGCGATAGCCGTAAATCCCTATATGGCCAAGGGCTACGTCAGGTAACCTGGGAGACCCTGAGGGATCGTCAGCACGGGCGTGAGGAATCGGGGCGCGGCTGAAGTACAGCGCTCGCCCCATTTTGTCCAGGACGACTTTTACACGATGTGGGGACACGAACTCTTCCAACTCCTTGATCTCACAGGCAGCCGTCGCCATGTCCAGATCGGGGCCATTTTCTAAAGTTGCCACCACAGAATCAATGGTGAATGGGCTGATCTCAGGTTCGTCACCCTGAATATTGATGAAAATGTCGCCGTTGAGGTTGGCGGCCACTTCAGCAATGCGGTCAGTTCCTGAAGGATGATCCGGGCGGGTCATGAAACCCTCGACCCCAGAAAGGGCCGCTTCTGCCGCTATTCTCTCGTCATCAGTAGCAACAATGATGCGGTCGAGGGAGGAGCATCGTTGGGCGTTCTCAACAACGTGCCGAATGAGTGATTTGCCGGCGATTTCCGCCAAAGCCTTTGCTGGCAGGCGGGTGGAACCCAATCGAGCGGGGATAATGCCTATGGCCACGCACGCTCCTTTCATTCAGTAGACCAAATTGAGCCAATTGACTTGGCTCAACAGGCCATTCATCAGCGTCTGTGGCTATTGTCTCGGGGAACGTTCAATTGGTCAAGTGGGGCAGTTCCGGTGGCGGAGCTGCCGACACGTTCTGACAGGCCAGAACGGTCGAATACCAAGACGGCTTGCCGCATTTGGCTGAAAATCTGGTATTTCTTGGCCTCTTGAACATCGCCTCGAGGGCTTCGGGCAATGTAGCTATTTCGGCGTCCATTATTCTCAACGATGATGATGCCCTTGAATGCGTCTCCCTTTGTGTAGCTCTTGCGCAGCAGCGAAGCGTGACGTTGATTGTAGGGCTCGCGGATGCTTTCCGACCCTCTTGAGCGGAATGTCTCCAAGAGGGAGTCCATCTGGAGGTCGGTAAGAAGCTTATAGGTCCGGTTTCTGACCCCGTTGGTGATTGCCAACTGACCTTTCTCGTTTTTTCGCCAAGCGTGCTTTTTGTTCACCAAAA
>WFTN01000437.1 GCA_015485455.1 Planctomycetota bacterium
AACTTGGTTCTTCCAAAGTCAGCCAATGCCGAAAAGCCTTAAGGCGATACTCCAGCAAAAATGAAGGTTCCTTCTTCTTGGCCGAAATAAGGCGAACAACATTTTCGTCCAAACCTTTCGGAATGGAGACTGTTGCGATATCGGTGGTGAATCCCCACTCGTATTCTCGCTCAGTCACCTCTTCAATGTGCTCGTTCTTTTTGTTCAACGAATATTCTCCGCATCTTCGCGCAATGATTTGGTCAATACGCTCATGTCTAGTTGTTGATCGAGAGTCGCGCATGCTGGGGCAGGGGAAATCATCTGCGCAAGGGTGATGCCTTCTAAAGCGTTGTGCACCACTTGATTGATGAGTTTCCAGTTGACCCGTGTCCGGCAGCTTGATTCGATAGGACAAGCCTGAGCATCTTCCTCAGAACATTCCGTCATGGCGACGGGTCCTTCTAAAGCCGCAACCATTTCCAAGAGTCGAATTTCAGTGGCTGGGCGGGCCAAACGGTAGCCTCCCATGGCTCCCCGGGTTGACGTCAACAGACCGAAACGGGTGAGGAGCTTGAGTATCTTGCTCACCATAGGCAATGGCAGGGAGGTCCTCAGGGCAAGGTCCTTGGCACTGAGTACATCGTCATCCTGGTTCCCACCGAAGTGAGTCATGAGAACGATTCCGTAGTCGGCTTGTTTTGTGATTCTGAGCATCCCAGGTTTCTCGGGCTTTATCTATATCAGACTAACCTTGTTCTATTTGGATTGTTCGACGGATGCAACGTCAGCCTGGACCAAAAAGGACTCATTTGGTCCAAGAAAGGCTTGTGCCCCTGGGATTCCTGGGATCAATTGTCGTAAATAACTATTTCAAAGAGATTTATGAATTCGAAGGGAGGAGGCAGCCAAGGCCTGACTCAGGGGAGTAAAAGATAGATTTTAGCGTAAGAAACAACAACGAAACCGTCCGCATGGGGAGTTTGTGTCACTAGCTCGCCTATCCAGCCGTGACGGAAACGCCGTGAGCTCGTACCCAGGGGTAAGCGACTCGACCGAAGATGCTTTCCGTTTCCACGCTGACCGCATCAATGTCACGGAACAGATCCAAGAGATTGCCAGAAATGAGGACCTCTGTGATGGGGCGCTTTTCTCCGCCTTCCACAAGGAACCCAGCCTTCACGACACCACTAAACTCACCGGTGACACCATTTGTACTGCCAGAAAATCGGGTCACGATGATCGTGGGGGAGGTTGTGTTGAGAAGGTCTTCCAGGCTATCTGTACCAGCGGACATCTGAACCCGGCCAAAAGAAACTCCAGGCAAGCTCTCCGCTCCACCCGCAGCCTGACCCGTTGTACCACCCGAAACATGGGCCGCAACGGCTTCGTAGTGATTGTATGGCAAGGACAAAAGTTTGCCATTTTCCATAATCGTCTGTTTCCTTCTTGGCTGTCCCTCGCGATCGAATTCTGAAGAGTCCAGTTCTCCAGGCACGGTAGGATCGTCTATCAGAGTAATGAGGGAAGCTGCCACGACCTCATGGAGCTTGTCGGCCATGGGACTCTTGCCTTTTCGAATCGACGCAGGATTGAGCATTCCTAGAAGATTGCCAACGATAAGGGAAGAAGTGGCCTCGGGGGTGAAAAGGACTTCTCCCTTATAGGACTTTCCCTTTCCAGGCCGGAGGGCACCCAGTGTCTTGGCACAAAAGTCTCGGGCACAAAGATCAATTTTGTCCTCGAACCCAGCGAACATCCGAGCGCCGTTACCAGCGACAGCGAAACTGCCAACGTCATCACCCTCCACGGCCATGCCAAACAAATAGCAAGACACATGAGACCCAAGAGTGTGGCACCGGACACCTGTTGAAGAGGATATGGCTCGGGCACCACGACCTGCACCAACTGACCCGGAATCAATGCTGACTCGGGGATCAATAGCTTTCACTTGGGCCAAGAGTTTGCCGCCCAAATCCGTGACTTCCTTGACCCCTACTTCGGCGGCATCGGCATGAAATAGACCATCTACCTGAATTCGTGGCTGCGGTGCTGGCAAGCCATGCAATTCATCAGGAAGCGAAGCTGCTGCCAGGCTGAGTGCATCCCTCAAAGTGTCCTTCATGGAAGAGAAGTCGTTGGTCGACGCAAATCCCAAGCGCTTGTCCTTGATGATGCGAACACCATAGACAGTCTCATCGTCAGAAATCGCTAGTTGAAGATCGTTCTTTTCGAACTCCACACTTTGCGATGTTCCCCAGGCAGCGATCACTTCGACTTCATCAGCGCCCATCTTGAGGGCCATGTCTCTGGTCTCGTCACATTGGTCGAGAAGGTTCTCAGGCGAAACAATCGGATCTGTCATTCTTTCGGACTTTCTTCTTGGGGATATCAATCGTCAAGTATCCAAGGTGTGGAGATTTTTCGGGGCAGATTGAAACCACTTATTCTTGAGTACCACCAAGCAAGACTTGGCAACGTACATAAGGGCCGCCGGCATCCACTTTTGCTGGTTGGCCTTTGCCGCAATAACCCGATCCCAACTCCCAACGGAATTCAGAGGAAACCGCATCAACAGTTTGCATGACGTCAAAGGCAACCCCAGAGAGCGTGACACCTTTCACCAAGGGACCTCGTTTTCCGTTCTTGATACGCCAAGCATTTTGTACAGCAAACATGAACTCACCGGTGGCATCGGCTTGGCCATTCTTGGGCCCATCTAAGAGATAACCATCTTGCATGCCAGCAATCATCTGGTCCAAGGTCGAGTCCCCAGGCTCAAGGTAAGTATTGCGCATGCGTATGATGGGTTGATCGCAGAAATCCCAGGCTCGAGCATTTCCTGTTGGCTCTACTCCAAAGTGAGCCGCGCTCTCACGGTTGTGCAGGTATGATGTCAAGATTCCCTTGTCGATGATGGTGGCTCGTTTGGTGTAGACGCCTTCATCATCGATTGGCATGGTGCCACCGGCGCCTCCAGCGTATTCGCTGAATCCGCTGTCGCAGAGCGTGACCAAATCGCTCCCCACACGTTGGCCAATTTTCCCTTGGGCGACAGATCCAGATTGGACGAAGTCGGCTTCGACAGTGTGCCCAATGGCTTCGTGAACCAAGAGCCCCACGATGGACGGAGCCAAGATCACTGTCGCTCGTCCCCCCGCTGGTTTTTCTGCCTCCAAGAGGTCGATGGCGAACTTGGCCGCATCCGAAACCATTTTTGATTTTCGATCGCCGCGAAACAGACAATCCCAATTACCGGTGACACCGATAGATTCGTTGGCAACCGATAGAATTCCTTTGCTTTCGGCAACAGCCTGTACGCGAAATTCTGGGCGGAGGATTCGAAAGGACGTGTCAGCGCCATCTGAGGTGACGATGGCCTTTCTTTCATCAATCTCACTGTAAGCACAACTCGCACTGGTGATACGAGGACTCTCTGCCCGTGTCCGCTCTTCTGTGATGCGGGCCAAGTCGAGCTTTTCATCTAAGCTGATGGCATCGACTTCAACGGCACTGGGGTCATCGAAATCACCCTGTGCGAGAGCGGCGGGAGGGAGAGTGGAAATCGACGCTTGCCGTTGGCCAGCACTGGCCCGGGCCGCATCTTTGGCTCGCTTGATGGCCCGGGTGATAGAAGCTTCATCGGTGGCGCCGGTACTGGAAAAGCCCCACGTTCCTTGTTCCAGGACGCGAACCCCGACTCCGCAGCGCCGTTTTACACTGGCTGCCTCGACTTTGCCTTTTTCCACGACAACACTACGACTCGTTTTGCCGGAATAACGTAACTCAACGAAACCAGTTTGTTGGTCAACAACTTGTTTGAGGAGCTTTCGAATTTCTGCTGCCATTTCGTTTCTCCTGGCCTCTAATTTTGGCCAAATTGTCATCGACCATTTTGCCTTCAGGCATCTGGTCGATCTTCGCTGAATTGCGTCGGAGTTGAAGACTAAAAACCTGATTTTGTTCGACAATCATGGGAAAACAGGGTCATCATTCTTTGCCATCTCGATTCTAGGAGATTGAGAATGGCCTTTGGATAAGGAACTGTCTCGATGGTTGTGCCCCCCCTGGGCCATCGTCTCAGTACTCACTAATCACGAACATGCCGGCTACTCAGCATTGGCAATAGCCGCCTCAATCAAGGCTCGAAAAAGAGGGTGGGGAGCATGAAGAGACGAATTATACTGGGGCAAGAAGGCGACTCCCAAGTAGAAGGGCAAATCACTCCGCTCTAAGGCGGTCACGAATCGTCGCTCGCCATATGTTCCTTCTCCACTGAAATGGATGTTTTTCCCTTCGAAATCTCCGACGAAATCAGGGTTAGCAACATAATGGCCCCTGAATGACTCCTGAAAAGGGCCTTGTCCGCCGTAGATGCCTGCCATGCGACTGCCTTCTTTGAAGCGGATGTCGATGGGTAAAGGGGAGAATTTGTCGATCGGGGGCTGATCTGACTCCAAGCGACAGATCACCGGCAAGGAGACATTCTCTTCATAAGCTGTGCTGTTGGCCATTTCTTTTCCAAGACAGCGACGAGCCAAGTCGATAATCATGTGCTGATAGCCATATTCAATTCCTAAGACCGGCAGTTTCCGGGCTTCGTACCATTGAAGAGCAGCTAGGATCTCCGGCCACAGTTGTCGGGGAGTCTTCGGGTTTCTCGGCGCTATGACAGCGCAGCATGTCTGATCCAAGACGTCGTCCCGATCGACAATCTGAGAAGGGGTCACCCAGCGGGTATTAAAAACGACACCACAGGCTTTCATGGCGTGAATCAAGGCCTCATGGGTTGCCACATGGGCTGAGTATTCCGGATCGAACTGGCCAACAATAGAAACGAGTGGTGTGATCATAGGATGCTCATTGAGGAAGATTGGTAGTATCTTCTTTAGATACGCCCTCGTATC
>WFTN01000438.1 GCA_015485455.1 Planctomycetota bacterium
CCGTTGGACTAACTTCGACTTGTCCCGCAGCAGTTTCTCGAGTGTTTTCTGTGACTTGGATTTCTTCTTAAGGCTAGCCCCAATGGCCCGCACTAAATTCTTCCGAACTCCATCCTCTTTTTCGCGTTTCAACTGAGTGAGAAGAGGTTTAAGTGACTCCCCTACTCCGATATCCTCCAAGGCAACCGCTGCATGAGATCGAAAAATTCCTTCCTTATGGGTCAAGAAAGGAAGGACTTGGGCAACTCCTGCCTTGTTGCCCTTGAAGCCATAGGCAAGCAAAATGCCACAAACCTGCACCTTTGTTGCCTCTTGAGAAGCAAGAAGAACCGCCACTGTTTCTCCCGCTTCCTTTTCGTCTTTCCGCTTGATCAAGGTCCGCGCCAGTTCCTTGATTTCCATCTTGTCTTCGGAAGCCAAAATCAACTCTTTGAAATCGGCGATCGTCTCCGGTTGCTTTGCTTCCTCACCCTCCCCGTCTTTGCTCTTTTCCTCCTCAGATTTATCCGCCTGTTCGGCCTTTGGTTTCTCCTCCTCTTTTTTCTCAACAAATCGATCAGGGAAAAGCTCTCTCAAAACGGAGTCCAGAAGAGAAAGCAACTCATCCTTGGTTAAGAAGTAGAGTTTCGATTTCAGAAGCTTACCGTCGGGGGTTAAGAAAATGTGTTGGGGAGCGACGACGTTGTTCGTCTCAAACAACGCTTTGCGAACATCCCTTTCAATCTTCACGTGGTCATTGCAGCTAATATGCCCACAACGCTGGCACTGTCCTTCTTCAGTCTCCCCATGGCGAAACTTGCTCATGAACAAACAAACGAATTCACTGGTCTTGGCGACAATCTTGGCGTCACGATAGTGTTCTTTCACCATCCGATCATTGGCCACATCGTTGTCCATGTTGACACAAATCAGCAAAGGTTTGTTCTCTTGCTTGGCAGCTGCGAGGGCATCTTTGAAATTGGACTTCCATGGGATCTGATTCTGTGCCCCAGCAGGCAAGGGCAAGCAGAGCAAAAGAGCGACCAAGAATAGATATCGATTCGTCATAAAATTCCCTTCCGAGTCCTTCAATCCCAGGCCAGATCAACCTACCTGGGTTTCCAGACCTTTACCCTTGCAACACAGGCGCAGAGGAAAAGTTTCGGATATAAAAAGGAAGAGTAGAGTCGAGTGTGACGGTGGTCTCAATCGTTAGACGACGTTTTGCACAATCCTTGATCACACGAACTCGATGGCCGCTGCAAGACAGTCAAGGAAAGCGCCTTCCTGCCGTTCACGATAGATTCCCATTCCTTTGAGCTGGTTGGATAGTCCACAATCCCCTCTTCCACCAACACCGGCACAGGCTCACCCCGATCTGCGAAATAAGTCCGGGTGCGGGCAGACTCCTCCTGGTAGAAGACCCGTTCTTCATCTTCCGCCTTTGCTACTTCCTGCCAGAAATAAATAGCTTGCCGAATATAGTCCTTGGTGATTGTCTGGGGTAAGTCAACGAGAGGGCATTTCCCTTGGGCCGAGTCCAAATCAAAGACAAGGCCGACAATCTCGCCATCGAAATCGAAATAGGGTAAGAATGGAAAGCTACGGCAATTGAGGCTACGGTTCTCACGTTCCGACGAACAGTTATGAGAACAAACGGCTAATTGATAATCCGGCAGTTCATCAGCCATCGCTTGTTCGACTGAGCAACTGGGTTTGAACGCTTGCCACAACTTCGACCGCTCATTCAAGATGGTGTATTCCTTGTGGTAGAGCACAGGGATCACACCGTTACTTTCACAACAAATAGGAACCCCTTCGTTCATGGGCGAACAAAGCTGGCCACAATCGAATGCCGTCACCGGGGCGTCGAAACTTTTCAACAATCCCTCGATATCGAGATCCTCACCGTAGGCCATTACTTCCCGCCTCCGGCAACCCGAGCCACCTTGCTTCGCCAGGCCTTTTCAAATTCATCAAAAGAGACTCCCAAAGTCTTGGTGTAGAGTCCTTCAAAGGCCTTGTCAAATTTGATTTTCTTGAGATTGCGAACTTTGTATTTGCGCAAGTTGACTTCAATATTCAGCCTTAACCAAAGTTTCTTGAACTTCTCAATTCCATAAGTACGAATCATGAAATCGACGTAAGAAATGCCAGTGCCAAACTGGTCGTTCCGTCGCTGGTGTTCATGAAGTTTGAGAATGCTGGGAAGAGAATTGGCTTTGAACATTTTGACCGCTTCACGATGAGGATCTTTGCCTTCGTCGGCTAAGTACTCACAAAAACCTTCAACCAAGGATCGTGACATGGGGCGGCTACCACCCCAGCGGGAACAGAGCTGAACTGCCAATGTGTGTTTCGCGGAGTACGGAGAATCAACAGCTGTGTAGCTCAGCCACCAAGAGGAGTCCCAGCCATGGGCCTCAACCCGTCCCGTCATGATTCCAGCTTCATCATCGTTTTCGAAGACGTACAAATGCCAAGGGTCTGGCATAGCGATCCCTAAGAAAGCAACAACCTTGTCAATCCAACGATCAAGTTCTTCGACGTATTTCTTGCGGTCTGCAATCTTGGTGAATTGCTTGAGATCAGGAGAGAAATGAGCGTAGAGGTGACGGGAGTTCATCCGCGGCCACTCATCCAGGTCGCCCATCATCTTCAAGAGACGATTACCACGGTTACCGCTCTTGCGGTCAGCCTTGCCACCATCCCGCCGGAGAACCTTGAAGTGCTTGCGTGCTGCCCGCCAGTTCTCTTCCAACAGATCCATTTTCCCCAAGTTAAGGATAGCGGAGTGCATCACATCTTCGCGCATGAACTTCAGAGTTTTCATGTATTCAAAACGCTCGCGTGCCAGCTTTCTCTTGCCTTGAAAGAAATAGAGTTGCCCAAGAAACTGCTGGGCTTTGATATGAGAAGGCATGGTCTGGATGGCCAGCTTCAACTTCTCTTCCGCCCCGGGCTTGTCACCTGCCCGCCACTTCATGTTGCCATAGGTGATGAGCGTTGGAACGTCATGGCCACGATCGGCAAGAATCTTGTCATAGATCGCCCAAGCAGCTTCGAATTCGCCATCCACATTGAGCAATCGGGCCTCTTCAAAGCGCGGATCTACTTCCGCATCCGGATCATCAAGTTCACTGCTGCCGCCGCCCTGGGCCATGGCCCCAGCAGACAACAGCAAAAAGCTCAAGAAGATTAACGAAAGGTTGCTTCTGGGATCTCGCCCCACCTGAGTAAGATTTTCTTCGATCATGACTTCCCTTTTCAATCGCCCGTCTCCAGATGAGGAGTGGGCTTACCATTGTGCGGTCAATGGGGTGATTCGGCAAGTTGTTTGGTTTTCTCATCAAAAAAGAGACCGCGGCTCATTGCAGCGGTCTCCCCTGAATCTCAAACCAAGGAGGCTTTAGTCCTATTGTCCCAACTTCTTCTTGGAATATATCACCGTCTTCAAAACCGAATTGGTGCCCACTGTATCCACTTCCATTTCCATCTCTCCTCGAGCCATAGACATGGAGCGGGAATTGCTGCCTTCAACCTTGAGGCTATAGAGCCAACCATTCTTGACACCGATGAGTACGGTCCCGGTCAGTTTCGATTGTGAATCCACACTCATGACTTCTTGCTCAATCGACGTGTCGTCGGTAATCGAAAGAGCGAACTCGCCGCATTCCACTCCAAAGACTGTCTTAGTGCCCTTGAGTGTCAAGGTCGCTTTCATTGTCTCAGGTTTGGACTCTTCAGTGTTGGCTGCTCTGGTTTCGCCTCGGCGGCCGCCCCGTCTCCGTCCAGACCGCATGCCGAAACGGCTTCGGGCTTGGTTGCCTACCAACAGAGTCGCACGCTTACGGTCCAAGGTAATCACTTCACCAACGGCGATCTGATTTTTTCCCAGGACGGCAATCATGTCAGATCCCCAGCCGGCGAACTTGCCGTCTTTGCTCTCACGCTGCAAAACCAATTTCGCCACGTTCTCGGCAACGGCTTCCCCTTTTGCAGTGGTCACTTTGGGGGTTGCACCGGAGAAATCCAGGATGAATGTCTGGCCTTCCAAGTCGCTGAGTTTGGCCCGCTCCGGTCGGTCTTCACCACCCCCACCTGGACGCCCACGACCACGCCGACGGCCTCCGGAAGGCCTCGAACTCTTCGCCTCTTTGTAGAACACCTGAGCCTTCTTAACCGTGCCTTTCTCAGCCAAAAGAATAGTCACTTCACGATTGATCGAGGACGTCCTCTTGCTGCTTCGTGGCTCCCGGGATTCACCATTGCGAGTCATCTCTGTGGTTTGGGCGCTGCTGGATTTATTGGACGAACCAAAAAAGTCACCTCTGCTCGGTGCGGCTTTCTCAAAAGTCACGGTCTTCTTGGGGGTGTCCTTCTCTTGGGCCCCAAGGGGTGCAATACAAAAAGCCACAAAAACAATGGCAAAAGTCATGATCTGAGGGCGAGGCATGGTCTTCTCCTCCATGAGGTTCAAAGAATCGAGGATTGGATTGCCCAAGCTCAGCAGCAATCCCGGAAATTCGGCATACTTGAAGAACCCCGCAGCCGTCGATTCCTCCCGAGTAATTCCAAGAAAACTTCGATTGAGGAAAATGTCCCCGAATCTCTTATTTAGGTTTAGAGCGAAATCGATTTAAGGCGCCAATCAGAGCGCCTCCCAGATTGGCAATAGAAACTTCTGGCCACGGTATTGGCCGGTCTCGATGACGAAGGGCTGAAATAAGACCACACATCATATGAGCCGGAGCTAAGAGCTTATTCCTTAACCCCTCCCACGGTCGATCATTGCGGGGCCGAAACACCATGATGGTCAAATCATCGTCCGTCATCGCTTCAACTTCCCGGGTCAATTTCGCGATGAGCTCCTGAGGATTCTCAGCATCCGCCTGGGCCAACCATGAAAGAAGAAACTCCTGCCCTTTTCGTGCACTTCCCTGCCCCATGGTTTCCACCAAGGCATCGCTATAGCAGAGAATGAGGTCCATGGGGTGAAGTTGGCAGCGCAACTCACTGTAGATCACATCATCCACCACCCCCAGAGGAACATCTCGCGGAATAGATCCAGGAGGTCTCTCTTCTTCCTCGTTCTCAAGGTAGCGCCACTGATCTTCATCGTGAACATAGATCAGCGGACTTGGGTGTCCAGCATTGGTCAAGGACAACTCCCGAGTCGGCCCAAACCAGGACATAACCAACGCCGTAGCGAAATTGCCTTCGACGTCCAATTGATGAAAAGAAGAATTGAGGCCAGCGACAAAATGAGTCTGATCGATGAAGTTGACAAACTTACGCATCAAGTGACGTAGAGCTGTAGAAATCTTGGAGACGGCTTCCCCGTGCCCACTCACATCTGCCAGGAGCATTCTGGCCACCCGCCCCGTAGCACAAGAAGACAAATAATGAACATCGCCTCCCTGGGGTGCCCCTTTGAGGGGCCGACTCACGATCCAAGCGTCCAAACCCGCCATGGCGATTTGCGTATCGACGAAGTCATTTCCGCCCCAGACTTCCATGCATTGCATGGTGGCCTCGTTCATGTCATCTGGAGCAGTGGCAATTTCGGTCATCATGGGGCCTCAAAGCATCGTGTCAGAGCTGATGTTGTAACGCACAATTCGGGTCGACTATTTACGGAAGCCGAAAAAACACAAAAATCGGGTTTTTTGGGGGATTGGGTGTGAATGGAGGTTCAAGAGTGAAAAAGAGTGGCCGGGGCCAGATTTGAACTGGCGACACCCGCATTTTCAATGCGATGCTCTACCAACTGAGCTACCCGGCCACTTCGTTGCCCGACCATGACGATCAGACAATTTTCGGGCGGATGGTAAGGAAACCAACCAAGGGAATCAATGGCCGATTCCTAGACAAAGATCTTCTTGGCCGAAAAAGAAGGAGAGTCGCCTTCAGGCCCCTTGATCTAAATAGTCCTCAAATGCCCTCCGATCCAGCCTGATTTGGGCTTTGAGAGCATCCACCGAGTCGAATTTCTTCTCCGCTCGCAGACGGGTGAGAAAAACGACCTCCAAATCTTCACCGTAAAGATCTGCAGCAAAATCCAAAATATGGGTCTCAACCAAGGGCTGAACATCCCCACCCAGTTCAAAAGTTGGGCGTACACCGATGTTCGTGAGTGCATTCCTGACCTTCCCGTCCACGGAAACCCGGCACCCATAAACACCCAAGGGCGGCAAGAGCCCGTGATGAAGATCCAAATTCGCTGTGGGAAAGCCGATTGTCCGCCCTCTTTTGTCGCCACCGACAACAGTACCAAACAAGGAAAATGGTCGACCTAACATGGTCGAAGCCATCTCCAGGTCCCCGGCCTCTATGGAAGCGCGGATGTTCGTGCTTGAGAGAATAGCTTGGCCTACGCGGATTTCGGGGGCTTTCTTGGCGGTGAAACGGAATTCCTTGGCGTGCGCCATAAGGAACTCCGCTGAGCCTTCGCGGTCTTTCCCAAAACGGCAATTGTGCCCCAAGACAACGTTCTCAGCCCCCAATGCATCCTCGAACACCCGGTGGGCGAAATCGTGAGCTGTCATCTCCCGCAAATCAGCGGTGAATGTGAGAGCCAAACAATGATCCACGCCCAACTCTTCAAAAAGGTTGAGGCGATGCTCAATGGGTGTGATGAGCTTGGGTGGCCGATCCGCAATGACTCCCCTGGGGTGTTCTGTGAACGTCACAACAACACTCTCCCCTCCCCGCTCTGCTGCCCAGGACATACATTCTCGAATAACGAAGCGGTGCCCCATATGAACGCCATCAAACACGCCCAATGTGCAAGTAGGATGAACGAAATGGGCTTTCACCGCCTCTTCAATTGAGCGATAGATTTTCATTTTGGACGGGACGCTTCATACTGATCTCTTAGCTCTTGCAATCTCACCTTGCTGCGCAAACGGTCTGACTCTCGCATTTTGTTGACAAAGACCTTACCTTCCAGGTGATCGATTTCATGCTGAAGAACCCGCGCCAAGAGATCATGAGCCTCGATAGTACGCTCGACAAATTGCTCATCGCGATACTTCACCGTGACGGTCATGGGACGATAGACTTCCCCCCAAATGCCGGGAAAGCTCAGACAACCTTCTTCTCGCCATTCTTTCTTGGGGCCCGTGGAAACAATCTCCGGGTTGATCAGAACAATCTCATCTCCCTCTTCTCCCGTGGGACTAGCCAAGAGAATCGACAAAGAGAGGCCAACTTGTGGCGCAGCCAGACCAATGCCCTTCTCAACTTTCATGACATGGCGCATTCCTTCAAGGATTTCATCCATGTTGTCTGGCAATTCTTCAAGCCGAGCCGCTGCCTTCAAGAGTACCGGGTCTGGGAAGTAAACAATGCGCATGCTTGAGTTCTCGGTTCCAATCAGAGCTTCAGTAAGGGGTTCATGATACCGCGATGGTGGGTACCCCTTCCAATCCCCAGGCCCATGAGGCGGAAGGGATTCGGAATCATTTGACCCGCCTCCTGGGAAACTCTATAACATTCCCTCGGTAGAGCGCGAAATTGGCCCCAGGACCGTCGGCCAAGCGTGACCATAAACGACACGGTCATCAGGACTTAAAAGACAGGGGCCCATGGACACAACCAAGCACATCGACCGAGCGGAAAAAGAAGCGGCTCGTAAGAACTACGATCTCGCCATTTCCATTTTCGATCAGGTGTTAGCCCTGGACCCAAATAGTGGCCCAGCAAGAACCGGGAAAAGACGGGCTGAATTAGCCAAATTCGCTAAGAATTATCCCTCCCCATCAAGCACCCAAATCAAGAATCTGGGTCACAACTTCATGCGCGGCATCGCAAAGTTGTTCCGTATGCACACAATGGCTGCGGCCCAGGCTGAAAAAGCCCTCTCCAATGACCCACGCAACGTGGCCCTCAACTTATCCTTGGGCCATTCACTCTTGGCGGCAGGCCACACAGCCGGGGCAGAAGCGGCCTTTGCGGTGGTCACAGAATTCGACAAGAACGACATCGATTCTCTGAAAATTCTGGGCAAGCTCTATTATGATAGCAAGAAGTATGAAGAATCGCTGAATTGTTACGAGCGCGTCCTCAAAGTCTCTCCCAGGGATCAAGAGTCGATCAAAATGAGAAAGAATCTTGCTGCGGAAGGTGCCATCAAGAGCGGTGGCTTCGACCAGGCAGGAAGCGCCCGTGACCTCACCAGAAGCGCCGACCAAATCAGTAATCAGGAAAAACGCCAGAAATTGGTGCGCACCACCGAAGACCTCAATGCCGCCATTGACGAGCTCAAGGAAGCCGTGGCAGAGAACCAGGACGATGGCGATTCTTGGCTGCGCTTAGGTAGCCTCTATCAACAAGGCAGAAAGCTCAAAGAAGCCGAAGATGCCTATAGCCATGCCGTACGGCTAAAACCCGAAGACTACGAAATCGCTAACCGCTATGGCGATATCCGACTTCAGCTCCTCGATGCTCAGGTGCGGCAATTGCGAGAAGAAATGAAAGCTGGGGAGGCCGGCGCCGACGATGACCTACGTTTGGCCCTGAAAGAAAGACGAAATGTCCGTATCGACGAATTCCGTCGCCGGGTCAATGGGCACCCCACAGACACAGCCTTGCGGTATAAATTGGGTCAATTCCTCCTGGACGCCCACCAAGTAGACGATGCCATTGCCGAGCTCCAAATGGTCGTCAAAGACCCCCGCCGCAAGTATCAGGCTATGACTCTCATGGGCCGAGCTTTCTTACGTAAAGGCTTGGGAGACTTAGCGATAAAGCAATTGGAAGGAGCATTGGAAGGTTTAGGCGGGGTCAACGAAAAGAACTTGGAATTGGTCTATACCTTAGGCCAAGCCCAAGAGGAAGAAGGCCAATTGGAAGAGGCCCTGAACCGCTACACCCAGATATTCGAAATTGACATCAGCTTCAAAGATGTGTCCGACAAAATCAAAGACTTACGAGATAACTTGAAGAACGGGGCCTAAGCACACAAACTGCGGCTCCAAGCAAGAAACAGAAGAAAAGACATGCCTAATTCAAAGCAAAAAGAAAAACGAGTTCGTCAAAACGACGTCCGCCGTATCCACAACCGAGGCCTCCGTTCAGCTATGAGAACCGCCATCAAGCGAGTTTCAGAGGCCGTAGAAGCTTCCAACAAGGAAAGTGCCACCGCTGCCTTGGCCATGGCCATGAAGCGCATCGACAAGTGCGCTAAGCACAATATCGTCCACCGCAACAACGCCGCGCGCCGCAAGTCAAACTTGAGCCGCCTCGTTGCAACTTTGGGCTCATAGCCCTCGGTTCGATAAGCAATCAAAACCAAGAGCCCCAGAACCTTCGCGTTTTGGGGCTATTGTCGTTTCCGCACAGGGTCCCCATGGCCCAAACAACAAGCTGAATTACAGGCACTGAGCTCCGCCCCAAAGTGCAGACAGACTTCAGAGAGTTGTTAGCATTGCTTACCCAGAACAACGTGGACTATCTCATCGTGGGAGGGTACGCTCTCGCATTCCACGGCGCTCCTAGATTCACAGGGGACATTGCTCTTCTGGTCCGCCCCACCAAGGAAAATGCTCAACAGGTTATGGCCTCTCTCTTAGAATTCGGATTTGGCTCCATTGGGCTCACAGAATCCGACTTCACCAAACACGATCACATCGTTCAGCTCGGCAAGCCCCCGGTCAGGATCGACATCATGACTTCCATCTCTGGTCTCTCATGGGAAGAAGCGGTCGAGAACCAAGTCGGAGGAACCTATGGTGATGTGTCGGTCAACTTTATTGGACGACAGGATTTTATCGCCAACAAGAGAGCGAGTGGCCGTTTGAAGGACTTGGCAGACATCGAAGCACTTGGCGAATCTCCAAGCAACGAAAACTAAATCATGGTGAGCCACTTGCGCCCGAATACGAGCTGCGAACCTTCTCCAAAGACCTAAGCCAATAATTCACGACACTCGCGGGTACACACCGTGCGTTTCCCTTCGTTCCCTGCGGTCAGGTTACGGGAGGACTTGCACCTCCAAGTCGGCAGTCATGCCGGGCACACCAAAGAAAAGGGCGACCCCCAAAAGGGTCGCCCAATTCCAGAAACTCTAAGCTATGAGTCTTTGACTACTTGCCGGTACCAAACACACGGCCATAGCGATAGTAAACTTCAAGACAGAGGGTCATCAAGGCCGTGGAGTAAACACGTCCACCTGTCTCACCCCAGGCTCCCTTAGGATCCCATGATCCGGAGAAGTTTCCATCAGCCCGCTGACGTTCGATAATGGCTTCGTTCATCGCCTCATTCCAGCTCTTCCAAGCCTCGCCACCAACTTGGAACATGGCCAAAGTGCCATAGTACCAGTAGTACATGTCGATCGAGCCTTTCGCTTGATCCCACACAGGCAATTTCTTGGACAAGAGGTTTTCAACACCAAGCTTAATCATGCGCTCTTGTGCTGGATCTTGGCCGCAGAAAACACGGCAGCAGATACCAACAGCCGTCAAGGACTCAGACTCTTCCCCAGGGAATTCGTCTTTCTTGTTTGGCTCACGGACGGGAGGTTCGCCAGCGCGGATGTAACCAGTACGGCCGCTTTCCTCGTCAGTCATCTCCACGATCCAATCCAATGCCCAGCCAAAGCGACGCTCATCCAAGGAGATGTGGGCTGTCTTGGCTGACTTTAGAGCCATGACCATCCAGCCAGTCACAGAAGTATCATTCTGACCATCTGCTTCTTTGTAGCGCCAAGCCTTGTAAGGGTTTTGGCATTGTTGGACATAAGCAATGCCCTTTTCAGCACAACTCTTAAACAGCGGACTCTTGGTCAAACTGAAAGCCTCTGCCATGGCCAGGGCACCGATAGCATGGTTATAGGTGAAGTTGGCAACGGTCTTTGAACCGAAACAGCCTTCGCCCCCTTGCTGGTCCCGGAGCCATTTGAGGCCCTTGGCAACAG
>WFTN01000439.1 GCA_015485455.1 Planctomycetota bacterium
GAACTGGAGTTGAGAGAACGTTACGAAGAAAACGATCATGGTTGGTAGGCATCACAATGAGCTCCTACCATCAAGACGTCATCGCTTGGGAAGGTGGACCGGGAAATCCTGGACATGCTGCTCTTGATCAGTTTCGTTTATTTCCCAACCGGGCAACCCATGGAGCGAATTGATCAATTGTGGGCAGAACTTGATGGCAGCAGAGTCACCCAAAAACTGATGAATTTGACCGGGTACCCGTGTGCGAAGTCATTATCATCTGGTACCGTATGCACGCTTGGCAGTAGAAGGAATATCACATGGCTAAACAGATCGCTCTTTCAGTTACTTTTGCTTTTTTGGGAGGGATCTTGGTCTTCTTGATGTTCCAAGATGAAGCCCCCGCAGATTTGGCAGTTCCGGGAATTCATGTCGAGCATTCTCGCCAGAATATTGCCGTCTTGCCTCGGCGAAGTTTGACCGAGTCAAGAGTAACTTCACTGAAATTTGCACATCTGGAGCAGTCGGTTCGACAATTGAAACAAGAGGCCGAAGCCAAAGGCACTGAATTGAGGCAAGCACAAAAGTTGATCGCTGGGCTGAAAGAGAAACTGGCCCGCGATGATGACATTCCAATTTTTGAGCCTGAGTTGGGGCTGACGGCTCGCCAGGAATTCAGACTCACGCGGTTGATTCACATGAGCAAGGACAAGGCCATCTTGAAGCACCGCAAGTCAGCGAATGCGGCCAACTCCCCCAGATCCCTTAGAGACGAGAAAGAGCTCATGATGTCGATGAAAGAGAGGGCGAGGCTGCTGAGTCGAAACCTGAAGAAAGCCAAGAAGGATGTCTTGATCCGTGAGCTTGGTGAGGAAAGAGCTTCGTCTTTAGCAATCGCGGCTCTTGAACGTAGAAACATCTACGCGGCATCTGCAAAAACCGAACAACAACGACGAACAATGCGCTCAATTTTCAATCGAAACAACAAGCTCGCAGCCATGTTGATTGACGCATTCTCGGCCAATCACCATTGAAAACGGATCACATCGAGTTGAGTTCGTGAGGCATGAAGTCCATGGAGGAGCGGAAGTAATGTCTTTCCGGGTAGAGGGCGATGTTGCTAGCGCGGCTGGTGTAGGTGCAGGCGAAATCTTCCAGTTGCTGGCCGTAATAGGTGAGCTCAGAGCCCGCACGGAAGAGTGAGCCCCAGTATGGGTTGAGAGCGCGACTCATTTCACCCCGCAATTGCTCTCGCTGTTGGATGTACTGCTTGAGATTGTCCTTTGCTTTTTGGCAACGATCGCTGCAATCTTTGCGCAGACGATGCAAATGGTCGGCATTGCCGTTCTCATCAAGATGCGAAAGAGCTCTCTCAATTCCACGCCAATAATGTAACTCTTGCTCTGTGGTAAGTCGGCGATCATCAGCTTGCTTGATCTGCATCGCCATCCCCGGAAGACCAGAACGAATCTCTAATTCTTCTTCTAACTCGGAGATAATCAACATTGTGCGCCAATGGGTGCTTCGTTTGGAAGTGATCAGATCCGCGTAAATGTGATCGCCAATATAGAGCACTTCGTTACCAGCACAGCCGATAACAGATTCCAATTCATCCGTATTGCCACCGCAGAACACGCCTGCAGAATTAATCGAACACACGGTGCCCTCATTTTTCTTAGACATAAAATAGCCGGGCTTTCGGGCTTCGCACACCACGTGATCGAAGAGCTTAACCCAACTCAGATCATCGGGGCTTTTGCCCGTACCAAGCGCGGTGTTGATCATAGCCTTGGTGTAGTACCACTCTGAGTTGGTCAGCAAGAAGAGTTTCTTGCCCCACTTGCGGAGAGTCTCCAGCATTGGGATCAATTCCAGGTCCGCTTTCATGAAGCGTCCCGGGTTGGCGGTGAGCTCTTTCTTCAAGGAGCCATCCCGATGAATCATATCCGTGTGGCTGCGAATTGACTGCCACAGTCTCTTGCAGTCTTTCTTATCAACCTGGGCCGCCAAGGCGCTGTAGATCAAGACCTCCGGTTTAGCGAAATCAGAGTCAACAGGAACAAATCGGTCGCCATGGGTGACATGGGGTATGTGGTCGCCAGCGCCATAGACTTCACGCCTTTCCGCCGATGTCATGGGCTTGGTGCCGTGGTAGGCCATCACCACGTGACCATGGCGGTCGATCTTGGCAACATTGCCTTCTTGGATATCAACAACCAAACCTTTGCGAGCAAAGCTCGCCTCTGGAACATCATCGCGGCTCAGTGTCGGGATGCTCTTATCCTTATTCAGCTTCTCGATAACCAGGTCCATGGCCAAGTGATCGAGCTCGGCACAGTCGTAGATGCCCAAAGTATGGTCAAAGTCGAAACCGATAGCCTTGATCTTCTCGAATCGGAGGCTTCGATTGGTGAAGATAGACCGCTGTTGCTCAAAAACCGGATTGAGAAGGGCCGTGGTGATAAGTCTATGCCACCAAGGGGCATCTTCGTTTGGGCCGCAGGAACAATCGTTCGGGGCGCAGTTGCAATCGCTCATAGTGATCCTTCACTTCCGTCTCAGTGGTCCAAAAGCCAAAGGGTCATGGCACCCTTCTTGGTGGGGAAATCTTACTCTACTTTGCCCATTTTTTCCGCAGGATGTCAACGTCCCGGTTCATGACATCGCTGCCCTCAATAGTAATCAATGGCAACTGGCCCACAGGCTTACCCCCAGACATCACCACAGGCACATACTCCCCGACATCAAGATTCTTTATCTGATAGCCGCCCTGGGGGTCTACTTTCGCTTGGGCAACCACATGGTTTCTCAGATCCCTGAGCTGAAGAACCATCCCAGAAGTGAACTTCGCCGGGGCCTTGAACTTGCCCTGCAAGGTGATGCCTTGATTGAGAATAAAACGAATCTCAAGGACTGGTTCTTTGACAGGCGTCCACCCCGGGATCTCAACCAATTGCCTTTGGGTAGGAAACTCGCCATCCGGGAAGTGGAGCTCGAAACGGAAAGTACCTTGATACATCTTTCGTACTGTGACGTGCGCCCGTCCTTCCAACTGGACTTCCCTGCGATTCTCATAAAGGGGAGGTAATGTCACTCGAAGAAAAGCGTTCTTCGGGAGCTCCTCGCCAGTGGGGGTGATGATTTCACAATGAACAACACCTTTGCCACCCCCGAGATAGAGCTTCATGCTGCCGATATCAGGGATCATCAGCCCTTTGAATGGGATGCTTCCATAATCCTCATTGGCCACAGTAATGACATCAAGGGCCCGCCGCGGAATGAGCTTATTGATAGCAAAGTAACCTTCTAAGTCGGAAACAGCTTGAGCCATGCCGTTGAAGTCGATCTTAGCGTTGGCGATAGGCGTGTTGTCGGAGGCATCTAACACCCGCCCTTTGGGCCGTATACCCCGGAGGACTTTGAATTTCAGTCGGCTTTCTTCTCCATCTTTGACAATGACCGTTCGATAGGGGATGGGAATAATGTCCCCGCCCAGAAGGGAAACCGTATAGCGACCCGCTGGCACTTCATCTAAAGCGAACCCGCCAGGAACAGACTCAGGGGCGGGTAAATCTGGCTTGAAGACAACCCGGAGAGCTTGGGGCGTTGAACCATCTGGCAGTTTCGCCAACACGACGATTTTGCCGAATCCCTGTTTCACTTCTTCCTCAGGAATCGGAATGGACTCCTTCTCAACTCCCCCATGATTCTTGGGATCACGCTGGCTCAGTTGAAAAGGCTCTCGACCATTGGATTCAAAGGGGCTCTTTCTTTCTTGAAGCCTCACCTCATTGCCATCAGTATCAGGATTCTGCAGGAACAACCAAACAACTGCAAAGGTGGCGATGGCTACAATAATGAAAGGAAGAATTCTTGTCATGAGGAATGTCTCAATGGGTATGGGCTGCGCACCGACCTTGATGTGATTCTAAAGGACCAAAAGCGAGATCGAAAGGATTCATCGATTCTGGCTGAGAGACTCGAAATTTTGCCAGGCCATGAATCCCACCAGCAGGGCTCCGAAAACAAAACCAACCTGAAACAGCCAAATGGCCAATGGAACAGATACCCCAACACTGACACGGGAAGCAATGGCAGTCGCTTTATGGGACCTCATGAAAGTGCAAAGAAAATCTCTGAGGGCGTGGCCCCCATCCATAGGCAGAATCGGCATCAGGTTGAAGATGCTCCAGAAAACGCCGATTTTCACGAAGACGAGCTGCAAATACGGCCAGAGGGTGCCATCGTTCGCATAGGTGTTGCCGAGGACGTAATCCAGGAAAGGCATCTGATTGGCTGGCCCAAAACCATAAAACATGATGAGAGCCAAGAGAAAGCCCGCAGCGGGACCGGCCACAGATAGCAGAACCCCAGACCACCCTTTGCTTTCCCCATTGGGAATCGTCACCGCCCCTAAGCCGACAAAGACAACCCGCGATTGAAACCCATTCCTTTTGGCAGCAAAGACGTGACCAAATTCGTGAACCATCAAGGACGCCGTCACCGCAAAGGCGAACAAAAAGGCCTCCTGCATGCGTCCAGCGGCCAATTGACGCCACGACAGGAAGAGCAAGAGCAGAAAATAAGACCCCGTCAGGTACACGGGTGTCCCGAAGAGAATGCACAGTTGAAAAGCGTTTCCTTGAACCATCATGCCTCCAATGTATCGCCTCCAGAGAAAACCAAAAGCAAAGACCAATTCCGCACCTCGGAATGCTGTCCTCAAAGAGCCTCAACCGCCCAGTATCTTGTCCACTTTTGAAGTCACGGGAGCGCGGATCATGGAGTTTCTTGCACCAGGGAAACGCAAAATAACAACTATAACATCATACCAACAAACAACTTAATGAGAATCGTCGACTCCAGTCCTCGGTTTGGCACGGCCCTCGCTATAGGGATGGGTGTTACGACATCGCTTAGCAAAAAAGCTGAGCCCAACGAAAGGACGAGTTATGAGTAAAAAACTCTCAATCGCAGCAACCGCGCTCTTCACTGTCGCCCTCATGGGAATCAACACAAACACAGCATCCGCCCAAGGCTTTGGTGGGTTCCTGAATGTGAACAAGCACGGCGTCTCCCTTTCTTTGGGTCAAACATTCGGACACGACAATTGTGCCAACGCCTACTACTGGCGCAACGAAACACGTCGAGTCTGGCGCCCTGAGACCTATCGAAACGAGTTCGTGCCAGCGATCTACGAAAATCGCTTCGACCACCACGGAAATCCCCGTCAGGTCTTAGTTCGAGCTGGCTACAACCGACGCATTTGTGTTCCTGGCTTCTGGGAGACCTACACCGAGCGGGTTCGAGTTTACAACCCCCGCCACCGTCACGCTCCAAGCCCGATCTTTCGCCGTAGAGATCGTGACCACGATCGACGGGACGCCCGCCGCCACGCCCGCAGAGATCGTCGCCGAAACAGCCGCCGCCACGACCGCAGGAATCGCCGCAACCGATAGATAATAGTTGAAGGAC
>WFTN01000440.1 GCA_015485455.1 Planctomycetota bacterium
AATACAGTTTTTAGGCCTGGGCAATTCAGCGATGCCGTCGACGTTAAGATTGTGTCTGGAGACAGCCTCACTCGAATCGCCCGCCGGGTTAAGAAAGCCCACAGCAACAACGTCACACCGGCATTTCTGATGAAGATGAATCGGCTGCCAAACTCGAGGATCCGCGCTGGAAACATCATGAGCGCTCCCACGGAAAGCCTTAAGGTGGTGATCTCCAAGTCAGACTTTAGGCTCTATATCTTGCTTGGTGATGCCATCGTTTTGGACTATCCCGTGGGAATTGGTCACTCAGATTCGACCCCGGAAGGTGTGTTCTATATCCAAGGGAAAACAAAAAACCCCACATGGACCCGTCCGGACGGCAGTACTGTCCGCTTCGGAGAAGAAGGGCACACCATTGGCAACCGCTGGATGGGTTTTGCCACGGAACGAGGACGAACCCCTTATGGGATTCACGGAACAATCGAAAATGACAGCATTGGTAAGCAGATGTCCGAGGGATGTATTCGCATGTTGAAATCGGACGTAGAAGAGGTCTTTCGCTTGATTCCGGAGGGATGTGCTGTGGAGGTTAGGCCCTGAGGGTAAGAATTTGAGGGGTGCGACATTCGGTCACAGTTGGTTTGATTGCTATCACCGGGGCTGGCACAAGTCGGTTTCGGGAGCAGAGTTGCCAAAAAAATGGATCAAGGGCAGGATCGAGTTTAAGCGTAATTTTCATCTGCTATAGTAAGCGCGCGGTGAGGAAATTATTTGCCCTCATTTGCAGAAGAATCGTTCGGAAACGGGATAGTGATTTGGTGGGTCCGTGGGGGCGTTCCATCTCCGAGGTGCCATGCTTTTCCAATATGCACATGTCTTAATCGGGTTTCTATTTGGGATGGTCTTTGTGGCCGCCCAGGTGTTTGTCTTAGTACGTATCCTTTCTCCTCGTGTTGAGGAAGAAAATAAGGGCACAACCTACGAATGTGGCGAGCCCGCCGTGGGGGAAGCTTGGGTGCGGTTTGACATGCGCTTCTATACCATGGCGCTGATCTTTCTGATTTTCTCGGTGGAGGCAATCTTCTTGTTTCCCTGGGCCGCGGTCTACAACGACCTGATGAAAATCATGAAAGATACGGGCAACCCATGGTTCCCCTTCATCGAAGTGTTTCTCTTTGTTGTCATCCTGGTGGTTGGTTTGGTCTACGTCTGGAAGAAGGGCGATATGGACTGGGTCAAGGCTTCGATGAAAGAGGCGGCGCGCAATGGTCGGACCCATGTCGGTTCCGTTGCGACTCCCCAGGTTAAGGAAAAGGACGTCGCCTAAAGCCATGGCAAGCCCAGCAAATATCCAAGAAATTAACTTCAACACGGACGCGGCGACTCGGGACAATGTGCTGATCTCAAGTCTCGACAAAGTGTTGAACTGGACTCGCAAATCTTCTGTCTGGCCCATGACCTTTGGTCTGGCCTGTTGCGCCATCGAAATGATGGCCACAGGGGCGTCCAACTACGACATCGATCGTTTCGGCTCTGGGCCGTTCCGGGCAACTCCTCGGCAAGCGGACCTCATGATTGTGGCGGGTACGGTCTCTCTGAAGATGGCACCCCGAGTTAAGTTACTTTGGGAGCAGATGCCTGAGCCCAAGTACTGCATTGCCATGGGTGCATGCACGATTTCGGGTGGCCCTTACATTAAGTACGGTTATCACGTCCTCAAGGGTGTGGACCGTCTTATCCCGGTCGACGTCTACATTCCGGGTTGCCCTCCTCGCCCTGAGGCCTTGCTCGAGGGTTTGTTTCGCATTCAAGAAAAGATGAAGTACGAGCGTATCTTGGACCGCACCAGGGAAGGTCTCCGTCCCGAAGTGCTCGTGGACTAAGGTCAAGAAGGAATACCCATGACACCTCAGGATATCGCATCAAAGCTCAAGGCTAAGTTTGGCGACAAGATCGTTGCTGAGACGTTAGACGTCCACGATCCCTTCTGCCAAGTTGATCCTATGTCCATCGCTGAAGTTTGCGCTTTCATGAAAGATGAGCTGGGCTTCAACTATCTGCGCTGCTTGAGCGGCGTTGACTACATGGACAAGAAGAAGACAACAGATGACTTAGGAGTGATCTATCACCTGGGAGCCATTCCAGATGCCAGCCTGCTATTTTGTCTAAAAGTGATATTGCCAAGAACCGGCGCCAAGGTTGCCACCGTGGAGAATGTTTGGAGTACCGCGGATTGGCATGAGCGCGAGGCATGGGACATGTTCGGTATCGACTTTGTCGGTCACCACAACCAAACACGCATCTTGTGTGCAGAGGACTGGGTGGGGCATGCTTTGCGAAAAGACTACAAGTCGCCGGACGAGTATCACGGCATAAGGAACAACGTCGTCTAAGGACGATTGAGGGATCATTTGCTATGAGCGAAGTGAATCAAATGCAGGCAAGTAAGCAGGGTGATGTGGCGTCGGAGGAAATGCTCCTCAACATGGGGCCACAGCATCCTTCCACTCATGGTGTGTTTCGTGTTGTCATCAAGACTGACGGTGAAATCGTAACGGATGCGGAATCCCACATCGGTTACTTGCATCGTTGTTTCGAGAAGATTTGCGAAAACGTTAACTACACCATGGCAACGCCTTACACGGATCGCCTCGACTACCTGATGGCCATGGGTAATAACCTTGGTTATGCCATGAGTGTTGAGCGCCTGATGGATGTCGAGATCCCCGAGCGTGCTTCCTACATTCGCGTCATTGTGACGGAATTGTCTCGGATCGCCTCTCATCTTTTGGCTATTGGTACTTACGGCATGGATATTGGCGCGATTACGCCATTCCTTTATTGCTTCCGTGACCGTGAAAAGGTCTTGACCATCCTCGAAACGATTTGTGGTCAACGCCTCAACTATAACTATGTCCGCATTGGTGGCGTGGCCTACGACATGGATGATGCCATGTTGAAGATGTGCGGTGAGTTCTGCAAGTACTTCATGCCAAGGGTTATGGAATACAATGATCTGCTCACCTACAACGGCATCTTCATCCAACGGACGGCAAACGTTGGCATCTTGACTGCTGAGCAAGCCATTGACTTCGGATGCACCGGCCCTGTTCTTCGGGGCTCTGGAATCAAGCGTGATCTGCGGAAGGACGCACCTTACAGCCTCTATGATCGTTTCGATTTTGAAGTGCCAGTGGGGGCGGGGGAAGCGGGCACTGTGGGCGATTGTTTTGATCGTTACATGGTGCGTATGCGCGAAATGATCGAGTCTGTAAAGATCGTCGAGCAGGCTTTGTCTCAGATCGAAGCCGGTCCTTTTAAGACTGACAAAATTAAAGCCAAGCCGAAGCCTTCCAAGGGTGACGCCTATACGGCTGTAGAGAATGCCCGGGGAGAACTGGGCTTCTATTTGATTTCTGATGGGAGCGATACGGCGTTTCGTTTGAAATGCCGGAGTCCAGCGTTCTCGAACGTGAGCGTTTTGCACGAAATGTGTCGTGGTGCCATGGTGGCTGATGTCGTCGCCATCATCGGTAGCTTAGATATCGTCATGGGTGAGATCGATCGGTAAACAACATGCCTAATCAATTTACTTTTGTTCGAGACATCCTTGACCTGGGTGGCGATTCCTTTTGGGGATTTGTTGCGGCCATCGCTGTATGGGCTGCACCAATCACTGGTTTCGTTTCTCTGATTGGTTTGGTCGCTGTTTGGCTGGAACGAAAGATTTCAGCACATATTCAGTGTCGCCTTGGTCCTATGGAAGTGGGGCCTCACGGTTTGCTGCAAACCTTGGCTGATGGCATTAAGCTGCTGGGCAAGGAAGACTTGGTGCCTGACAAAGCCGATCGCGTGCTCTTTGCCTTGGCGCCGATGATCGTTTTCGCCGCAACCTATGTCAGCTTCGCCGTTTTACCTTTCAGCCAAGATGGTGTCATTGTTGATCTCAACATTGGCATCTTCTTCATCGCTGCGGTAGGTTCATTGGAAGCCATTGGGGTGGTGATGGCGGGTTGGTCATCGAACAATAAATGGTCCTTATTTGGAGCCATCCGGGCTGCCACGCAAGTGGTGAGTTATGAAGTTCCATTAGGTTTGACCTTGCTGGCTGGGGTTGTGTGCGCTGGCACCATGAGTCTCAATGAAATGACCATGGCCCAAGAAGGTTGGATCTGGAGCTGGTTCATCTTCCGCAACCCATTCATGTGGGCCGTCTTCCTTATCTACTTCACTGCTTCCTTGGCTGAATGTCAGCGAGCCCCTTTTGATCTGCCTGAAGCTGAATCTGAGTTGGTGAGTGGTTTTCATACAGAATATTCCGGCATGCGTTTCGCCGTCTTCTTCTTGGCTGAGTACGGCAAGATGTACGTGGTGAGTGCCCTGGGCGTGGTCATGTTCTTTGGTGGTTGGTATTCGGGAATCCCCATGTTGGACAACATTGGAGGCCTCCCTGGGAACCTCATCGGTGCAGGGATCATGGTGACCAAATCCATGATTCTTGTTTGCGTTCAAATGTGGATACGGTGGACATTGCCACGAATTCGGTTGGATCAAGTGATGGACATCTGCTTGAAGTACCTTTTGCCTTTGGCTCTTGGACTTCTCATGTTGGTGGCCTTGTGGCAGGGCATCCTGCCTGGCGAGAAACGCTTTGGAATCGTCATGATCGTGGCGATGATCTTTGCCTTCTTGAAGATGCGTACAATGGTTCGAAACGTCATGTCAAAATCGAGTCAGCAAATTGAGCTGCCGGTCTTCAAGGTCTGATCGGGAAGATAATACGATGAGTGCTCTTCAAAATTACTTCGGCCGCATCGCAAAGGTCTCGAAATCGATTGTTATCGGTCTCGGCACCACATGGCGCTACTTTGTCAACTACAAAGAAGAGTTGGTGACCATTCAGTACGGCTCGGAGAAGTATGCACCACAAGGGAACTACTTGCCTCCGCGTCACCGAGGTATTCACTACCTCGAATCTGAAAAGTGCATCCAATGCAACATCTGTGCAAAAGCTTGTCCAGTGGATTGCATTGAAATGGAAGGCACTCGGGACGGCGACTTGGATGGAGCATGGCAGGGTGACAAGGTTCAGATTTCTAAGTTCGTCATTGATCTGAACAAGTGTATTTTCTGCAACCTCTGTTGTGAGCCTTGCCCGAAACAATGCATTCACATGGGGCAGGAGTTTGACTTCGCGTCCTATACCCGTGCCAATGGCGTTAAGAACTTGCTCACAGATCAGCCATACACAGAAGCTGACCAAGAAGCTGAAGCCAGCCGTCGGGAACAGATGGTGGTCTTGGCTGACATCAAGAAGAAAGAAAAGGCTGCCGCCAAGGCTGCCAAGAAAGCCGCTGCTGAAAAGAAGAAAGCAGCTGAAGAAGATAAAGACAAAGACAAGTCATAGTGCGTTTCTGAGCGTGACGGTTTGAGATTTTTTGCTAAGTCGGTTCTTGTCAGGTGCGGGGCACCCAAGAGCCAAGGGAGATGATTCGTTGAATTGGGAAGCCATCATATTCTGGGCCTTAGCGACCATGGTGATTGCACCTGCGTTGGCTATTGTGTTCAGTAAGAACATCGTCCACATGGCATTCTGGCTGCTCGCCACCTTAGTTGGTGTCGCTGGCCTTTATTTGCTGATGGGCGCTGACTTTCTCGGAATGACACAAATCTTCGTTTACGTTGGCGGCATAAGCGTATTGCTTTTGTTTGGCATCATGCTCACCAACAACGAGCCGGTGTACCTGCGCAAATTGGTGAAACGCCCCAAACTTCTGCCGGCACTGACTGTCGGTGCTTTGGTGTTTTTCGTCATGCTCCGAGCCTTGGTTTCAACGGAGTGGGCACAAAACCCTGTTGAGCCAGAAGCCACAGCGCCAGCCTTGGGCATGTATCTTCTCAGCGAGTTCATTTTGCCCTTCGAGATTGTCTCTGTTGTTCTTTTGGTCGTCCTCATCGGCGCCGCTTTCATCGCTCGCCGCGACGGAACAGGAGACCCCAAATAATGGGTAACATTCTCACAGAAATCAGCCTCTATCATTACTTGGCATTGTCGGCCCTGCTCTTTGTTCTTGGTCTCATTGTGATCATGACACGCCGCAACGCCATTGCCGTCTTGATGGGCTTAGAGCTTTTGCTCAATGCTGCCGGAATCAACTTTATTGCTTTCAATAAATACTCCGCACCTGGGCGACTCGATGGACAAATATTCGTGATCTTCATGATCATTTTGGCTGCCGCGGAAGCAGCAACCGCCTTGGCATTGGTCTTAAACCTCTTCCATCGCATGAAATCAATCAACGTGGCTGATGCCCAGGTTTTGAAGGGCTAATC
>WFTN01000441.1 GCA_015485455.1 Planctomycetota bacterium
ATCCAACACGGACAATGGATGGCTCGATACATTGCTTTTCTCTTGACGTAGCGGCTTCCTGGCTGCGTCTGGAGTATTGCAATATCTCCCGCAGGACCCGGCCCACAAAATGGGAAGAGAGTCCTGCTGCATCGGCTTCCCCACGCCAAGATTCCAACAAACGTGCTTCTCGCGAGGGGTCCCAAATCGGTGAGCCGTCCTCCGCTTTTATCTCGCCAACTCGCCGGACAGCGTCCATCCTCTTGGCCAACAATTGGACAAAGGAACGATCAAGCTCTTCGATATCAGCTCTGATTTCCTTCAATCTTGATTTTGGACTTTCGGTCATGATTCATCCTCAAACTGGGCATCCGGCAAAGCTGCTGTCATTTCAGGCAGACACAAAAAAACCCATCCGGTTGGGGATGGGTTTGTCTGGTTTCGGGCCACGGTCTATGACTAACCAGACAAACCTCCACCGCTCAACTCAATAAATCGAGCGCTGGCAAATGGCAACAGGTTATTTCTTTGCTTGGTCATGCTCAGATGGTGTGAGATTCCCCTTGCCAATGCAAAGAGAATCTAGAAAAACTATTTTCCTGCCATAAATGACTGGAGCCGCCCCATAGCTTCCTGGAGGCGTTCGTCTGCAAGGCCGCAAGATAGGCGCAAGAACCCAGGAGTACCGAAGGCCGAACCCGGAACAACCTTCAAACCCTCTTTCTGCAACAAGACAGAAGCGAGAGCACGATCATCAACGACGTCGTTCTGCTCCAACCACCCTTGAACTTGAGGAAAGACATAAAACGCGGCTTCTGGTTTTCTCAATTCGACACCACCTACCTGGCATAAGGCTTCCCCCACCAATTCCGCACGCCTGCCATAACGACGGCGTTGCTCAAGGACCCACGATTGATCCATGCTCAATGCGCAAAGGCCAGCATATTGGGCGGGCATACATGGGTGTGTCGTCGTGGCTTGGGCAAGTTTGGCGAGGGAGTCGATCAACTTCGAAGGCCCCACCGCGCAACCAAGGCGAATCCCCGTCATCGAATATGACTTAGAAAAGCTCTCAATGATGATGGTCTGTTCTTTAATTTCTGGAGCAACTTGCAGAAGCCGTGGAATCTCATCTGCAAATGCCAGCCCGACATAAACCTGATCTGACAAGACCCAAAGGTCATTCTCTTGAGCCAACTGAGCCAAAGCCGTCAAAATCGACTCCGGATAAACCAAGCTGGTGGGATTGGAGGGACTATTGATGATGATCGCCTTGGTCCTGGCACTAAAGAGCGAATTGAGAACCTCCAAATTGGGCAAGAGGTCATCATCAGCCGGGCACACCACCGCTTTCGCCCCACACCACTCCACTTGTTGAATAAATGTAGGCCAATAGGGAGCAAAGACGATCACTTCATCCCCCGGACTCAATAGACTTCTCAAGGTGTCCATCAAAGCGGGTTTCCCCCCCGCTGTTACTATGACGTTCTCAGAAGAAAAGGAGACTCCGTTTTGCTCCCCCACAACCTGTGCCAAACTTTCTCGAAGCTGGGGTATCCCCTGAGCCGGCCCATAGCGCAGATGACCGTCCTCAATGGCTTGAGAAAACGCCTTCAGAATGGGCGCAGCGGGTAATTCCTCGGGTTCACCAACCGCCAAATTGATGGGGTCAGGATGGTCCGTCGCTGCTGCCGCTGCCCCCATGGTGGCAGAAGCAGGAATCGACAGAGATAATGCATTCAATTCTGGCATCAAAAGCCCCTCAAGAAATTCAAAATGCCCAAGAACGATTGAGCTAATCGAAACTCAGGGACATAGTATAAGAAGAAGTCCAAAGTTGGTGAATACTTTGAAATCAGGAAACGGTCTCAGTCAACTATGAGTTCATGGAAATTTGAAACCAGCAGCTCCACCAATTGTTGCATCTTGGTCACCCCTGGCCAAGCCAGGAACCTCACTGCGGTTTTAGCCCCACAAGACTATGACGGCGTTTTCTTGGTCCATGATGTTGCGATGAGAGAAATCGCCACAGAAATCGACGATCAACTGAACTGCAGCCTGGTTCATGAGTTGGTTCCCGGGGAGTCAGAAAAGACCTTGGTCACGGTGGGCGAAGTCGCTGCTCTACTCTTGGCCGCTGGAGCAACTCGCAAATCTCTCATCATCGGCTTAGGAGGCGGCGTCACCTGCGATCTGGTGGCCTTCTTGGCCTCTATCTACCAACGTGGAATTGCTTGTGCTCTCCTTCCCACCACCATGTTGGCCATGGTAGATGCCTCCGTGGGAGGAAAAAACGGTGTCGACCTCGGTGTCGTCAAAAACATGCTCGGCACCATTCGCCAACCCCACCTCATCGTTATTGACCCGAATTTCATCGAGACTTTGCCCGATGAGGAGCTCCGCGATGGGCTGGTCGAAGTGATCAAAAAAGCAGCCATCTTGGACAGGAAGATATTTGCTCAGCTCCGAAAATCCGTGGAGGACCTTCGAAACCGAGCCCCAAAGGCCCTCGAATTCACCATCAAAGCTGCCATCGAAATGAAATTGGCCGTTGTTCAGAAGGACGAGAGAGAAAGTGGTGTCAGAAAACTGCTCAACTTTGGTCATACGGTTGGCCATGCCATCGAGTCTCTGTCGGCGTTTTCGATCAGCCACGGTGCCGCTGTCGCCTTGGGTATGAGAATCGAACTTCTCATGGGGCCCACCCCTTTGCCTGCCCTCCTCCGCTTGCTCAAAGATCTCCATGTGAATCTCGATCTGCCAAGCCAACTCCTGGATCCGGTTGCGCTTTGGAAGGTGATGCTCAAAGACAAGAAGAACCAGAACAACCAAGTCCACATGGCCGTACCAACCGCTCTTGGATCTGGAGCCCTTCTGTCAATCGAAGAAAACGACTTGGCTCGGGCTGTTAGCGACCTCAAGGGAGAAACGAAGGTATTACGCCCGCTCCTGGGCCCCTTCGACTTAAGCCTCAAACTCCCAGGATCCAAATCTGTTGCCAACCGAGCCATTGTTTTGGCCGCTCTTTCGATGAGACAAACTCGTATCAGAAACGCCACACCCTGTGAAGATGTCCTGGCATTGGTGAATGGCTTGAGAGCCCTCGGCTTCGATGTGCAATGGGTGGACAAGGAATCCGGTTGTTTGGTGATTCAAGGAGGAATTCCCCAAAGTCTTTCTCAGCCAGATCCTGTCACCATCAACTGCGGAAACGCCGGCACTGCCCTCAGATTCCTCACGTCGATAGCAGCGTTAGTCCCCGGTCAATGGATCTTGACGGGCAACAAGCACATGCAGAAACGGCCAATCAAACCGCTGGTTGATGCCTGGGAAAAATTGGGAATCCAAATGTCAGCTCCCAGCGGATGCCCCCCCATCACCATCACCGGCGGTAGGCCAGTAAGCAATCAAGTGGCACTCGACGCCAGCATCAGCAGTCAGTTTCTTTCTTCACTCCTCTTAGTAGCTTCCCAAGTCGAAGATGGTCTTCAAATTACTTTGAACAAAGAGCCATCATCCAATTCTTACGTCGACATTACCAAGAAGGTCATGGCGCAATTCGGCCAAGAAGTGAACGATCAAGGATTGAAGTTTCATGTGGTCGACTCGCGCCCCAAGCACAACTTGGAATTCGAGGTGGAAGGTTGCTGGAGTTCCGCCGGTTTCTTTTTCGCTTTAGCCGACCTCGTTGAGGGTCGCTTTAGGGGGGAGAATCTTAGTGACGATTCCCCTCAAGGCGATCGCCTTGTGCCAAGTGTGATCGAGTCGATGAAAACGACCGACCCAATGACCCTCGATGTTTCTCAGATGCCCGATCAATTGATGAACTTAGCCGTACTGGCGGCAAGAAGATCGGCTCCCACTCATTTCATCGGCGCGAAGAATCTCCGTTTCAAAGAATGTGATCGACTTGCAATCACTTGTCGCGAACTCAAACGCGCGGGCATCGACGCTCAAGAACACGAAGACGGGATCGATGTCTTAGGCATCATCGACTCCCCCAAGACAATCTGCTTCCACCCAGAAGACGACCATCGTTTGGCTATGGCATTCACCGCCATAGGCCTGATGCGTTCAGGCTGCACCATGAAACAACCCCACTGCGTCGCTAAGAGTTTCCCTCGATTCTTCGACATCATCGACGACATCTTTGCTGTCCGCCGCCCCTTGGTTCTTATCGGAATGCCGGCCTCCGGCAAATCAACTTTGGCCGCAAGACTCAGTACGACTTTAACCCTCCCATGGCAAGACAGTGATGACGTCTTCAAAGATCGACACGGCGATATTTGCACCTTCGTCCTATCTCATGGCTGGAATCGTTTCCGCGCCTTAGAACAAGAGATATGCCAAGAGCTTCTGGAAACAGAAGGCATCATCGCATTGGGAGGAGGCGCTTTGGAGTGCCCACAGACCGCCCTTCTCTGCCGAGAGAAAGCCTTCGTCATTTGGCTCAACGAAGACCTCAGAACAATTCGCAATCGTTTGGAACAGCCCAGCAATACCCGTCCGCCGCTCACATCCAAGAGCCCAGCGGATGAGATTCAGTTCTTGGACCAAAAACGAAGACCCGTGTTCGAAAAAGTGAATCACCTCAAGGTCCCAGGAGGTTTGTCGTCAATAGACCAAGAAAAACACGTTCTCCTGATGCTTGAGAAGAGATTCCAATGGCCTCGGACCTCAGCCGCCAAATGAATTGGGGTGAGAATCGCCCACCGAAGAGATGAAGGAGTCGGGTCACTCCTTCCCTAAGGACAAAGAGAAACCAACTAAGAACTTGCTGCTAACAGCAGCGCTTTTTTGAGTTTGAATTTGAAAGCATTCAAGTCTTCTTGTTCAAGATCATGACAACCATGCAGTCGCAAGTAAGCATGGACAGCCAACCCCGTCGGCAAGAAAATCGCTTTCTTCCAGGCCTTCTGTGCCAAGCCGCGAAAAACGGTTTTCTCAATGAGGCTATTGGTGCCAAACGTCTGAACGAGCACAGCCCCTTTGTCGCCGAGCAGCCCCTTAGGCGAGCCCCCTTCGTCCTGGGCAATGGCAATTCCTTCTACCAAAATACGATCGACCCAGCCCTTCAAGATTGCTGGCATGCTAAACCACCAAACAGGATGAAGAAAAACGATGATATCCGCCCACTGAACATCTTCAGCATAGCTATGTGCCAAAGGATCATCGGACTTTCTGGGCGCCCCCGCGACCATCTCGTCTTTTCCGAGCCGCAAGACAGGATCAAACCCATCTTCCAAGAGATCGTGAAGACGACAAAGAAAGCCAGCCTGCGCTAATTCATCGCAGACAAAATCCCGCAACTCACAACCTAAGCCCGTCCTTCGCCCATGACCGAAGACGACAAGGAAACGTTTTTTCCTCTCTTCGACCACCATAAGGAACCCTCGTGAACGGCTAAGATCTTCTCAAGCGTAGAGAGAGTAGCTCTCGCCGTCAGCCACTTACACAGCCTTCGGAAAAAGAATGTTGTTCTCAAGGTGAATATGCTGGTGCAAGGAATCCTCCAATGCTTCCAGCCCTTTCCACAGAGCTCGCCATGTATTGCAAGCCTCCGCTGGAACCTGGAAATCATCAGTCAGCACACGCACACGACGAAGAGCTTCTCCTGCGGCACTGTGCTCAGATTCAAGGATATCTACTGGTAGGCGGATTTTCTCTTTGTCGCCTTTAAGAATCAAAGGAAAGAGATCTTCTTCTTCCTTCACCAAGTGCTGTTCAAGTTCCGTTGCTAACCACTCCACGACCTTGTGCAGTTCAGCCAAACGTTCCGGATCTTTTTCGCCGTGAACTGAATGAACTTTCGCTGCCATTTGCAGAAGGCGAGGCAATTCTTCCTTCAAGGGCACATGGTAGACCGTGAGAATATGATCAATGAGTTCAGCGGGTTTGGCGTCATCCCAGCGTTGAGCGTTCGCGGGTGAATCGGCTAACTCACGTTCGATTTCGCTGACAACAAGCTCAACATCAACGCCTTCTTTCTTGCACGCTTCTGCCAAAGGGATGCCCCCTCCACAGCAGTAATCGATACCTCGACGATGAAAAACGCGGGTGGCGAGGGGGTATTGGGCGGCGATTTCGCCGACAGCGTGGGTTGCGTCAAAACTCATGAAAACTCCTTCTCCTGTCTGATCACAGGATTAAGCAAGGGCTTGGGTGTCGTGTTCGATTGTAAGAACACCTGGGCCCCAACCCAATTCGATCAGGTTATGTCTTCTTCTTGGGCATGGGTTCATTTCGACGCCCACGAGTCTGTTTTACCCTGACTTTCTTGGAAGTGTCGTGAGAATTTCGAGACAGAGCTCTTAAGAATGCCACAAGCGCACCCTTGTCAGCTCTGGAAAGATCCAACGGCTTTATTCGCGGGTCCTGGTTGGGGTCATTCGGATCGCAGCCGATATTGTAGTACTGCACCACATCGTGGAGGCTCATCACGCTGCCGTCGTGCATGTAAGGAGCGGTTTGGGTCAAACCACGCAATGTTGGTGTCTTGAAGGCTCTGGCGTCCTTTTCCTTCTTTGTGATGACGAAACGCCCCAAGTCCGGGACATCTTGCCCCCAAGACACGCCGGTATTGTGAAAAGATTCGTCAGAAAAATTCGAGCCGGAATGACATTGCCAACATTGGCCTCGACTCTCGAAAATCCATAATCCACGTTTTTCGAGCGTGCTCAAGGCACTGGAATCTCCGGCATGGAAACGGTCCACAGGGGAGTCCGCCAAGACCAAAGAACTGACGAATGCAGCCAAGGCCTTGGCCAAGTTGCCCTTCGTAACCCCAGAAGACCCGGAC
>WFTN01000442.1 GCA_015485455.1 Planctomycetota bacterium
TCACCGACCTCAGCAACGGCAGTGGCAGTGGTTTGTTCAATTTTCTCCCTCAGGGTGGAGGGACGGGATATACCAGCGCCTCCCCAGGAGATTCCATCGCCGAGGATTTCCCAAGAAATGTAAGCCTCCCTTTCAGCCAACCTATCCAATTCATTGACATGGCGATGGGAGCCCCATTCGGCTTGTGGTTCGTCCAATAGGGGCCCTCCCAAACTGGGGAAAATCCCGAGATCGGGAGGTCTCTCCCAAAACTTTCAATAATTCTAAAATCCTGAATGGCTCAATCTGGGCCATTAGAATGAATTTTGGTCCCCATTCGGGTTATGTCTGTCGGTGAAGGGGTTCTAATGGCCCCAGGACCTCGATAGAATATCCCGTCGAACACAACCGCCAGAGATCAACGAAGGAGAACCTCATGTCGAATCTTGATACACCAGAAAACGCGATGTGGCGTGCGAAAGCCCGAAAAGTCGCTGATGAGGTTCTGAGGCCCCTTGCTAAGAAATATGATGAACTCCAAGAGTACCCCTGGGAAATACGGGATGCTTTAGCAGAAGCTGGCCTCATGGGAGCTTGGATCTCCCCAGATTACGGTGGCAAAGCCGGTGACACACCCGTCCTGGACCTTTGCATCATTGTCGAAGAAATCGCCAAAGCAGACCCAGCGATCGGTGTTCTTTTCGCCGTCAACGCCTTGGGTTCCTTCCCCATCATCGTTGGGGGTACGGAAGAGCAAAAGAAACGCTTCTTGCCCCCCATTGCTCGAGGGGAGAAACTTTGTGCCTTCTGTTTGTCGGAAAAGACTGCTGGTTCTGATGCACAGGGCCTCAAAGTCCGTGCCATTGCCAAGGGCGAAGACACATGGACAATTCACGGTGAGAAAAAATGGACCACTAATGGTGGGGCCGCCGATTTCTATACCGTCTTTGCGGTGACCGATCCAACGAGCCGCTCCCGCCGTATTTCCGCATTCATTGTCGAAAAAGACATGCCAGGTTTCTCCATCGGCAAGGTCGAAGACAAGATGGGCATCCGCGCCGTACCCGTGGTCGAAACCGTTTTCGACGGCGTCGAAGTCCGCAAGTCACATCTTCTGGGAGGCCGGGCAGGACATGGGTTCAAGCACGCCATGGCCACTCTTGACCGGGCACGCCCTGGTGTTGCGGCCCAAGGAATGGGATGCGCTCAAGGCGCCCTCGATTTGGCGACCGTCTACTCACAGAAACGGATTCAATTTGGCAAACCTATCTCGAGTTTCCAGATGGTCCAGCAGATGCTTGCCAACATGGCGACGAAAACCGAAGCGGCCCGCCAGTTGGTCTATTCCTGCGCCAGAAAAATTGACGCTGGTTTGCCCAACACAACAAAGGTCGCTGCCATGGCAAAACTCTTTGCTACCGACGTCGCCATGGAAGTGACGACAGATGCAGTTCAGATTTTTGGTGGCTACGGATTCATGCGCGACTACCCCATCGAAAAGTTCATGCGAGACGCAAAAATCACGCAAATCTACGAAGGAACCAATCAGGTCCAGCGCATTGTTGTTGCTCGAGGTATTCTCAAAGAAGCTGATGCCCTCAGCCATCTCGAAGAATTCGTCCCTTCCGAAGAGCAAATGATCTACGAAGAAGACTAAGAATGAATCATTCAGAAAGGCCAGCACACTTGGTGTGCTGGCCTTTTTTCGTTGAATCGTTGCTCTTTGGCTGGCGAGCCAAAGTGGGTTAGCCAACAATATCGATTGGTATGCCCTGGGCAACAATGCCCTTCTCGGCACCTTCTTGGAACAAAAGTACGATGGCCTTTCTGGTGGCATCTGACATAGAACGGGTCTCCTCGTTCACATACATGTCGAGATAGCGTTTGCCCTCTTCAAAATCCAATCCTGGGCATCGTTCTTGGGTCCAAGCCAGAGCCTCATCCCGGTGCTCCATGGCCAACTCAATACTCTTACGACAATCTTCGGCACAGAGCCTCATCAAGTCTGGCCCTAAGTCCCGGCGAATAGCGTTTCCCCCTAAGGGCAAAGGTAACTGATGCCTTTGATACCACCACTCCCCTAAGTCCATCAACTTGCTGAGCCCCAAGTCTTTCCAAGTGAGTTGGCCCTCGTGGATCAAGAGACCAGCTTGAGCTCTTCCTTCTGCCACTGCTGGCCCGACATCCTTGAAGTGCATTTCCAATGCTTCGAATTCTGGAATCGCTAAGCGCGTGGCCAAATAGGCTGTGGTCATCTTGCCGGGGATTGCGAGTTTCGCATGGCGAAGATCAGCAATGTTCACCACATCCTTGGTGACCAAGACGGGACCATAGTTGTCGCCGATACTCGCCCCGCTTCCTAAGATGGCATAGGTTTCGAAAATCTGAGGGTAAGCGCCAAAGGAAATCGCTGTGATTTCATAAGTGCCCTTCAAAGCTTCCCGATTGAGCACCTCAATGTCTTCAGCCAATAAGGTGTAGCGCCGATCTTCAGTATCGAGGCGCCCGGTGGCAATGGCCCAGAACATGAAAACATCATCGGTATCTGGACTGTGAGCAATGGTAAAAGAAGTGGTCATCACTAAGCCACAACGCTGGAACCACCGTCAATGACGATAGTTTGGCCGTGAATCTGGGTCGCATAACGACTGCACAAGAACATGACGGAGTTGGCCACGTCGAGTGGTGTGGTCAAGCGTCCCGAAGGAGTCTTGGCCAAACCATCCCCCAACATTTCTTCACGATTGGGGAAATGGGTCAGAGCTTCCGTATCTACAACACCTGCAGAAACCGCATTCACGTTGATACCCTTGGGAGCCAACTCGTACATGAGGTGGCGAACCATACTTTCGAGAGCACCTTTGGACGCTCCAACGGCAAAGTAATTGGGCAAAGCCCGCGTTGCACCAAGGGAGGAAACAGCAACAATTTTGCCTGGCTTTCCTTCTGGCATAAGAGCTACCGCTCCCTGAGAAAGAGGGAGTATGGCACTGGCATTGATGTCCATGGTCCAGTGGAGATGCTTCCAAGTCATTTCCATAGCTGGTTTGAGGACCCCCGATGCAGCGTTGGAAATAAGCACATTGAGCTCCCCCCATGCCTCACCGATTTGATCGTACATGCGCTCGATCTTGACCGGATCGGCAACGTTACCTTTCACTGCAATATGACCGTCGCCGTACTGCTTGAGTTCATCAATCGTTTCTAGAGCAGCCTCGCGATTACGCAAGAAGTTGACAGCGACCGTAGCCCCGCTCTTGGCAAACTCGAGGGCAATCGCGCGGCCTATCCCTCGAGTACCACCGGTGACAAAAACCTTTGTCCCGGTAAAATCGAGTCGAGCCGTCATTTTAGCGTCATTAGTCATCTTTCAACTCCCAGAAGTGCAGACCAAGGATTCTATAGGCCCACCAAGGCTATTCAACCGCTTGGGGCGGAACAGAGCAATTATTCGCGGTCTGGGTGCTCATACCCCATCCCTGGGATGGCGATTCCTTCTTCAAACCCACTGGAGATCGATTATCCATGATCTGGGACCAAGTAGGGCAAAAGACCTTTCCTGATCCAATCTGGGATTTCTATACCGGAAAAGCTCTCCATATCGACCAGAACGGTGGTCACTCTGGCCGCGGCGTGCCGAGGACCGGTCTCAGAGGTGGCCCCGGAGTATTCCAAAGTGATGGACTTAGTCCCCAGTTGGATCAGAGAAATGCTGAGATAGATCTCTTTCCCATAGGGAAATGGCTTGTCATACTCTGCGTTGAGGCTCACCGCTGGAAAGCCCAACTTACGCTCAGATAAGAATTCGGCGTAGGGAATCCCCAGAGCCTCCTCCATGAAAGCCTCAAACGCCTGATGGAGATAATGAAACAGGTTAGGGTAGTAGAGGATCTTGGCCAAGTCGACATCCCCAAAGGCGATAGGTCGATGCCAAACAAATGTCTTGCTCATAGCTCAGATGGATTCCTTAAATAGGGGCAAGAGCTGTTTGAATGCCGGGCGATCACATCGACCAAGCCAGTTAAACAAGACTCCCTCAGTGCAATCGGTCTTGACTCCGTGTTGGCGCATTTTGGCAATCCCCAGGGCTTTCGTATGAGGCAAACGTGTCGAGATCGCGTCTTCAGCTACCACCACATCATATCCATGCCCAATTCCTGCCAAAGCCGTCTGTGCCACGCAGATATGGGCTTCTATGCCGCAAAGAACGAGGCAAGTCCTCTCTAAGGAACGGAGAATCTGACGAAAGTCCTCATTCCCGAAGCAAGAAAACGTCGTCTTCTCGACAACAGCAACGGAAGCGTATTTTCCCAGAGAGTCAATGGTATGCCCCAATCCTCGGACATATTGTTCGGTTACAATGATGGGAATTCCTAAGATCTGGGCCCCTTTCATGAGCAGTTGGACTCTCTGCTCCAAGAGTTCCTTCTCTTGGCAGATAGGAAAGAGCTTCTCTTGCACATCGACCACAACAAGGACAGAATTTGCTGTGGTCGCCATCATTCCGCTGGCTTGGCTATTCAAGGGTGGGATCTCCCCGCATAATGTTCCTGAACATGGTAGTTTCTTACCCCGTCGGCTGATTTTGGAGTTTCACACTCATGGCAAAACTCACGAACGAATTGTCTTGGTCTCGGACCAGAATGGCAACACTAAAGACTTGCCGTCGCCTCTATTATTACCAGTACTATCAGAAGTGGGGCGGCTGGGGCTGGGATGCACCGGAAGAATCGCGCCAGGCGTACTTTTTCTCCAAAATGACCAATCTACCCATGCTCGTTGGTCATGCGGTCCATGAGACCATCAAGAAGATTCTGGAAGACCTACGGG
>WFTN01000443.1 GCA_015485455.1 Planctomycetota bacterium
AAACTGCCCAAGCGTGTCATGTCCTTGGGCGAATCCCACACCATGGTGCGCCCAGAAAATACTCTGTCCAACAAAGAAAAAGCCGCCGGCTGGAAGCTCCTCTTTGACGGCAAGTCGACGGAGCATTTTCGAGGCTTTAAGCAAAAGAGCTTTCCGAAAGTAGGTTGGAAAGTTGTCGACGGTGAGCTCTGCCATCTTAAAGGGGAGGGAGGTGGCGACATCATCACCAAAGAAGCCTATGGCGATTTTGAATTCCAATGCGAGTGGAATATCAGTCCCGGCGGTAACTCTGGGATCATTTATCGGGTGAACGAACTCGGCCATTCGACTTGGGCATCTGGCCCAGAAATGCAAGTTCTGGACGATGCTCGCTTGCTCGATCACACTTTGCCAGAGCAGCGGGCGGGGGCCTTGTATGACTTCATTGCTTGTTCGAAACAGGCGGTTCGTCCGGCGAGCGAATGGAATCATGCCCGGGTTGTCTTCAAGGACGATATGGTGAGCCACTACTTGAACGGCATCCGCGTGGTGCACTACCGCTGGAGCCGGGGCTGGTTTCGCGATCACATCGCAAAAACGAAATTTGCCAAGGAACCTCATTTCGCTAAAGCCAAGCGGGGGCACATAGCCTTGCAGGACCATCATGACTCTGTACGCTATCGCAACATCATGATTCGTCCTCTCAATTAGAGATCTCAATGGCTTAGGAGCCCGATATGTTGAAAGTACTTTTCCTGTTACTGGCTTCTTTGTTCTTGGGAGCGTGTGGAGCCGAGGATTCCTCTGGAAATGACAAGGACTCCACTGTAACAAGTGATGGTCAAATCTTGTCAGCTCAAACGATTCGTCAGCACATAGCCACCCTTGCTTCGGATGAGTTTGAGGGAAGAGGTCCGAATCAACCCGGGGGCAAGAAAGCATGTGCTTACATCATCGACCAACTGAAGTCCTTCGGGGTGAAGCCAGGCAACAATGGTTCTTGGCGGCAGCAGGTGCCACTGCGGGAAATCAATAATACGATCATTTCTGCCCGCATCTTTGGTGACGATGTCCAATGGGACTTAGTTTGGAAAGAGGAGTACGTGGCAGAGAATCGTCGCGGCAATGGTATTCACACAGCCGCCGGTGATTTGGTTTTCGTTGGCCATGGTGTTCAAGCTCCCGAGTATGGTTGGGACGACTACAAAGGCCTGGACTGCAAGGGGAAGATTTTGGTCATGCTTGTGGGTGATCCACCTTGCGAAGATCAAGAGCTCTTTGGGGGCAAGGCTATGACCTACTATGGTCGCTGGACCTATAAATTTGACAAGGCCAGGGACATGGGGGCCGCAGGCTGCATCATCGTTCATCGTACGAAATGGGCTGGATATCGTTGGGCTGTGATCAAAAATTCCAATGGCGGTCGTCATATGGATGTCTTGGAGCCCGATGCCAACACCAAGGAGATGGCCGTGGAAGGGTGGGTCCCTTGGGACGTGGCCAAACGCTTAGTTGAAAAGACCGGCAAGACTCTTGAGCAACTCTGTGACCTAGCGGCAACGAAAGACTTCAAGCCAGTTCCTCTGCAACTGAAGTACAAAGGGGTGATTCGGACCCGAGAGGACTATTTCACCGACGAAAATATTGTCGGCGTACTTCCGGGACGTGACCCTTATTTGAAGAATGAGCACATCATTTACACAGCCCATTGGGATCACTTGGGCAAGAACGAAGAAATCAAGGAAGGCGAGGATGGCATTTATAATGGTGCCTTGGACAACGCCAGTGGTTGTGCCGCAGTGCTGTCCATGGCCGAAACTTTCGCTTCTTTGAGAGGAAACCATGATCGCAGTGTCATGTTCCTCTTTGTTTGCAGCGAAGAACAGGGTCTCTTAGGAAGCAAATACTATGCACTCAATCCCATCATCCCAGCGAACAAAACTATCGCCAATATCAATATTGATGGCATCGGGATGTGGGACGCCACAGAAGATCTCCAGGTTGTTGGTTATGGCCAAAGCTCTTTGGACGGCCTTCTTGAACAAGAATTGAAAGCTGATGGCCGATATACGCTTCCTGACACGGAGTCTGAAAAGGGCTATTACTACCGCAGTGACCACTTCAACTTCGCCAAGATCGGAATCCCGGCGCTTTACACCAAGACTGGTGACAAAGTGAAAGGTAAACCCGCAGACTATTTGATTAAAATTAAGGATACCTGGAGAGCGAACGACTACCATCGGACCAGCGACGAACTTAAACCTGACCAGAGTTGTGAAGGGGCAGAAGCAGATGCTCGGGTCTTATATCGGGTTGGCAAGAAACTCTTGATGAGCGATATTTGGCCCACATGGAATGCCAAGAGTGAGTTTCGTGCAAGGCGGCAAGAGAGCCTGGGGAAATAGAATGCGCACTTTAATTACAGGGATGAGCTCTGGGATTGGACTGGGACTAGCACGGGGTCACTTACTTCGGGGTGATCACGTCTTTGGACTTAGTCGCCGGCCTCCAACGGAAGAGCTTCCCAGTGAAGAGTGGTCCTTCGCGTCTGTTGATTTGACCGATTTTGAAGGGGCGGCGGAAGGGATCAAGGAGCTCCTCAGTGGTGTGGCTGAGTTAGAGACGATTTGGTTGAACGCTGGCGTTCTTGGTGAGTTAAAAGACATGTCAGAGAGTTCAATCGAAGACATGCAACGGACTTTTGATCTCAATGTCTGGGCCAACAAGGTGGTCTTAGATACGGTATTTGCTGCTGGTATTGCGGTGAAACGGGTGGTCGCAATTTCTTCAGGCGCGGCCGTCAACGGGAGCCGTGGTTGGAACGGCTATGCTATTTCAAAAGCAGCACTCAACATGCTCATACAACTTTACGCCGCTGAACGCCCCCAAGTTCATTTCATTGCTTTAGCTCCGGGTTTGGTGGATACAGCGATGCAAGATTACATTTGTGATTTGCCGAAGAGTGAAAAGCGACCCAGCGTAGAAAAATTACGAGCGGCCCGAGGTACTGAGAATATGCCGGGACCCAAGGAAGCAGCCCAACATCTCCTGACTTTGTTGCCAACAATAGATTCCCTGCCTAACGGCAGTTTTGCAGATATTCGCCTTTTGTCGGAGACATCCAAATGAGCCAAGCACCATTTGATCAACCCCTCGATCTTCTTTCTACCCACATTCGGAAGATTGTCGAGCGACCAACGCCCATCCCAAGCATTGCCATGAAAGCTCAGACTTTGGCAGCCCAAGCTCCCGAGCTGGTGCGAGCTGATATCGGCCAGATTTCTGGTTTTGATGCATCTTTGGAAGTTCTTTACGGACCTCCTGTGGGGTTGCCTCAACTCAGAAACGTCCTTGCAGAATCGTGGAACCTCAGTCATGGTTTGAACACCGATACAGGACTAACTGATCAGAACGTCGCCATTTGCAATGGGGCAGCGGAGGGGATTAGCCTTCTCCTCAGGTGTTTCGCCGAAGAGAAGAAAGTTGGTTTGCCTCGTGGGCATTGGGAGAATTACCTCAATGGCGTTGAATTGGCCCGTGGGGAAGTGGCTATTCTTGACTACTTTGATGACGCTGGCGTACTTGACATCCCTGGGCTCAAAAAGATGATTCAAGATGAAGGCATTGAAGTCATTGTGGCCAATTTTCCTTGTAACCCAACCGGCGCCGTCTTGAATGAGGCGGAGGCTAAACAATTGACTGGACTCATCCAGGAACTGAACATCATCTGCATCGCCGACGAGGTTTATGATCGCTTGCGCTATGACGGCCATAAACCTCTCAGTCTCCTGCCTTTTGCCCCCAAGCATGTCGTGGCTGTGAGCTCAGCTTCGAAGGAGTATCTCTTGCCA
>WFTN01000444.1 GCA_015485455.1 Planctomycetota bacterium
GTGTTGCTATGACTTTGTCGTTACTTGGGGTTGTGTCCGCGGGGGCGGCAGCGACAGGGGCAGGGGTTTTGGCCGCGGGAGCCGGTGTCTCCTTTGCCGCTTCTGTGGTGGGGGCAGCAGCCGGTGCTTCGCCGTCACCGCTGATGACGATGATTACTTCACCAACCGGCACGATAGCTCCCGGTTCATGAGGAATAGACTCGACCGTACCAGCTCTGGGTGATGGAATCTCGACGGTTGCTTTGTCGGTCATCACTTCAACCAAGGGTTGGTCTTCAGTTACGGTGTCGCCTTCGGCGACCTTCCACTCAACAATCTCGCCTTCAGCAACACCTTCGCCAAGGTCGGGGAGTTTGAATTCAAATGCCACGATGTTTTCCTTTCTCAGAAATCAATGACTTGTTCGATTGCTCGGAGTACGCGGTCCGCGTCCGGCATATATATGTGTTCAAGTGTGTATGGAAATGGCGTATCGAAACCGGTGACCCGCAAGATGGGGGCTTCCAGTGATTCAATAGCACGCTCAGCAATAATGGCTGCGATTTCTGCTCCGACACCGCAGGTACGTGGAGCTTCATGAAGAATGACACAGCGGCCTGTCTTGCGGGCCGACGTGACAATGGAGTCAATGTCCAAAGGCGACAAAGTGCGAAGGTCAATGATTTCCACACTGACATCCTGTTGCTCTGCCTTTTTTGCAGCTTCTTCTGCAACTTCGACCATGGCCCCGAAACAGAAAACGGTGCAGTCGTCACCTTCTTGTACGCAGCGTGCTTCATCAATCTCAACGGTGTAGTCGAAATCGTGGGAAACATCTTCTTTGATGCTGCGGTAGATACGTTTCGGTTCCAAGAAGATGACTGGGTCTTCGCCGCGGATGGCTGACTTCAGTAGACCCTTTGCATCCCTGGGTGTGCTTGGGATGACAACTTTCAAACCAGGTGTGTGGCAGAAATAAGCCTCCGGGGATTGGCTGTGGTATAGCCCTCCACGAATACCACCGCCATATGGGGTGCGCACCACGACGGGGGAAGTGAATTCACCTCCGCTTCGATAGCGAAATTTTGCTAACTCCGAGACGATTTGGTCAAAGGCAGGGAAAATGAAGTCAGCGAATTGGATTTCGGCAACGGGTTTCAAGCCGTAGAGCGCCATGCCAATGGCGGAGCCAATGATTCCTGATTCAGATAAAGGTGTGTCGATAACGCGGTCGCTGCCGAACATCTCTTGCAAGCCTTCAGTGGCGCGGAAAACCCCACCGTTCTTGCCGATGTCCTCACCCATGATTACCACATCAGCCGAGTTTTGCATTTCTTCTGCAAGGGCGCGGTTGATTGCTTGAATCATGGTCATAGTCGAGCTGCCGGTTTCTTCCAGGCTCATGGACGTGGCCATAGTTTCCTTTCCTTCAAAATCAGAGTGAGGTGTCACTCAGTTGTCTTTTTCTATTCGAGAACGAAGTCGTTGTTCGGATCATCTGACCCGCCGTATTCCGCTCTGAATGCTTGAACGGCTCTTGCAGTTCTTTTCAGTTGTGTTGATTGTTCGGTGAGCACGTGGGTGAATAGAGAAGCTTCGTCGGGAAAACCAATGGCTGATGAGTTGGCGATCGCCACACGAATCTCGTGGCGGGCTTGAGCGCCAATTTCTTCTGCCAGTGCTGCATCGATGACCTGGGCGTCATTGAGCCAGGTTTGAAAACGACTGAGGCCACCATCCTTATCTGTCATGTGGCCATGAATGATGGTTGGTCCGTTGTTGGCCCGTGCTTTGGCGCAAGCTGCTGCCACGACCGAGTAAGTCGCCAGAACGTCGCAACCATCGACATGCTCAGCATCAAGGCCATAGGCTTCGCCTACGTCTGTAGTACCGTCGGTGAGGAAGACAACAGGAGCATTCATGACCCCCGCGAAATTGAGACCGCTATGAAAGTCAGGGCTTTCCAACGCTCCTGCTCCAAAGAGGCAAAGGGCAACATGATCTTGGTTCTTGATCTTGGCCCCCTGAGCCATAC
>WFTN01000445.1 GCA_015485455.1 Planctomycetota bacterium
ACATGGAAGCCGCTGCCATGGCTCATGGGCGCGCCTATTGCTTTGGCCCGACGTTTCGTGCTGAGAAGAGTAAGACCCGTCGCCATCTCACTGAGTTTTGGATGATCGAACCAGAAATTGCATTTGCCAAACTCGAAGACGTCATGCAACTGGCCGAAGACTTTTTGATCTACGTGGTGAAAGATGTCTTAGCCAAGAACCGGGACGACTTAGAAACCTTGGGAAGGGATCTGGAGAAACTTGAATGTGTCACCGGTCCCTTCGTGAAGATGACCTACACGGAGGCTGTGGACAGGCTCAAGAAAGAAGGCCATGACTTCAAGTGGGGCGACGATTTCGGCGCTCCCGATGAAACAGCTATTGGTGCTTGGTCAGATAAACCCATCATGATTCACCGCTGGCCAAAGGACATCAAAGCTTTTTACATGGCTCCAGATCCAGAAGACGACCGTGTGGTCTTGGGTGTCGATGTCATTGCTCCTGAAGGGAAAGGTGAGCTCATCGGCGGCGCTCAACGTGCTGATAGTCTGGCTTATTTGGAATCACAAATTGCCGCTCATGAATTGCCCAAAGAAGCATTTGAGTGGTACCTAGACCTGCGTCGTTTTGGTGCTTGCCCAACTGGTGGATTTGGTCTTGGTTTGGAGCGCTGCGTGGCTTGGATTACTGGCACGGATCATGTGCGCGAGTGTATTCCTTTCCCGCGAACGATCTATCGCATCAATCCGTAAGGAGACTAGGCCAAAGGGAATATCTCTGGGAGGGACTGAGGATGGAATCGAAGCAGCATTTAGGATCTTACGCTCTCAACCGCTACCAAACGGAAGGGGGTGCTTCTGCGTATGCTGGCAAGTTCGAACGTTCTCGGTCCCGCAGGCGTACAAGCAGGCGTGAGTATGGCATTCTCGATACTTTCCTTAAGCACATTGATAGCCCCCAGGGCAGTCTGCTGAACATAGCTTGTGGAGCGGGGCGGTTTCATGAATTGCTTTGCCCAGAGAGTCGCAAAGAAGTGACCTATGCCGATTTCTCCTCCGAGATGTTGGAGGAGTCTCGCCAGAAAATGTTAAGCCTGGGTTGCGACCACATCAATTTCCGCAGGTGCGACGCCACTAACCATGAAGCAATTCCTGGTTTCGAGCTGGTATTTAATATTCGTATGTTGCACCACATGAAAACTCTTGAGCTGCAAAATAGTTCCTTGGACTTTCTCTGCGGTTCTTCTGCCAAGTGGCTGATTTTTACCTGCGCCAGCACATCTACTTTCAAGGGTTGGTGTCGCAACCGAAGGACTCAGATGGGCCTGCGCAAGCGAGGCGAAATCCTTTTGGACATGAGTGATCTCGAGCAACGTCTCGCTGACCGTGGTTTCCAGATATGTAAACGGGCATTTGTCGACCGCCTTTTCAGCAGCCAAACCTGGATTCTTGCCCAGCGCAAGTGAGCCGGAACCTTCAAGGCAGTTAACGAAACGAAAGCAGGCCCGAAGAATTTACCTTCGGGCCTGTCTTCTTTCTTCATTGGAGAAGAACTATACCGGTTGCTCGACCTCGGATTCTGCTTCGATCTCAAGCTTATTGAAGTCAACCACGCCGTCATTGACATCCATCAAAATGATGTCGCCTTCTTCCACAGTCTCATTCAGAATGAGCTCGGTGAGAGGGTTCTCGATGAGTTTCTTGATAGTGCGGCGAATCTCCCGGGCCCCCCACTCATCTTTGAAACCGTGCTCGGCAATGTGCCGGTTGAGCTTTTCCGTTGCTTTGACTCGAAGTCCAGCGCGCTCCGCAATGATTTCGAGCTCACCCATCATTTTCTCGACAATTTGAACGCTGTCATCCAAAGTGAGGGTGTTGAAGACGATGGTTTCGTCGAGGCGATTGAGGAACTCCGGGCGGAAAGCCTTCTTGAGGGCGTCATTGATTTCCGTGCTCATGAGTTCGTAAGGGATCTTTTCGCTGTTTCCTTGATGGAAACCTAGAGCGCTTCGGGCTTCTTCGACTTCTTTGACTCCCAAGTTGCTGGTCATGAGGACCAAGGCGTTGCGGAAAGAAACCTTGAAACCCTTGCTGTCCGTCACCATGCCTTCGTCGAGAAGCTGCAGCAAGATGTTGTGCATCTTGGAGTGGGCTTTGTCGATTTCGTCGAAGAGCACGACAAAGTCTTTGAGCTCTTTTGCGGCTTCGGTGAGATAGCCGCCTTCGTTGTGCCCAATGTACCCCGGAGGCGAGCCAATGAGTTTGGCGTACTCGTGGGGGAGTGCGTATTCGGAGCAGTCTACCCGAATTAAACGGCTTTGACTGCCGTAGAGATAGTTGGCGATGGATTTGGCCAATTCAGTCTTGCCAACACCAGGTTGACCAGCGAAGAGGTAAGCTCCAATGGGCTTCTCGATGTCGCGCATGCCAACAACAGACTTCTTGATGGATTGACAGACAGTCTTTACCGCATGAGCTTGGCCAATCACTTCTCTACAGATTTGGTCCTCCATGTTGGCGATTCGGCGCAGATTCTTCTTGTTCTTCTGCTTCATACGGGCAGCGAGTCGGGGGTCCTGTTCTGACTCAACTTCTCCGGCGGTCATCTGGACACTGACTTGATGGATGTCCAAAGCCGGATTCACGTCGACGCACAGCAGGTAGAGCATCTCTTCGATGTCAACGATTCCCGTGGCTTCATCAATCTCGCGGATGCGAGGTAATACGTTCTCGTTGTAGTCGGCGATGCAGACGCGGATCACTTCTGTCTGAAAACCAGCTTTGTCCCCGGACGACGCTTTCTTAATCAGATCACTTGCCTCTTCTTCAGAGTAGACGCGGATCTTGATGAACTCGTCGAGGACTTCGCAGTATTTCAAGACGAGGTTGAAGTCGCTGTGAATCATCTGCGGAATCTCCCATATTCATTCATGTTTCCCGCTATTTTGATCGGCTAATCAGACGCAAAACCTTGGAGAAAAAGCACTTTTGGTTGAGGAAGTGGGTACTCACCTCATGAGAATTCCCACTTTTGCCCCCAAGGACCGATAATCATGCAAGTCGGAGGACTTTCTTACCGATTCGAGTCAAAGGGGGGGCTTTGCTAAGATCGCCCCTGTTGTAGATGCCTGGAAAGGGCCGGAGAAGACTTTTTGAAACCACGCGACGAACAAGACATTCAGTTTGCAGCACGCTTGGTCATGGATGGCTACATTGACCAAGACCTCATGCAATCGGTTCTGAAGACCCAGGCTCAGTTGTTAGAGAAGGGCAAGGAAATCACGATTCCGCAAATCTGCGTGAAAAAGGGGTGGTTGTCCAAACGAGAAGCCCTCTTTTTGATCGACCCCGCGAAACCGCCGGCCAACCTCATCCCTGGGTACACCATCGAAGCGGTCTTGGGGGCCGGGGGTATGAGCCAAGTCTACCGAGCTCACTCCGCCGACTTAGATCGAACTGTTGCCTTGAAAGTGCTCAAACCCCATTTGGCTCGAAATGAGAAAGCTCTCAATCGCTTTAAGAAAGAAACGGAGCTTTTGATCGCGTTCGAAGATGACAATATCGTCAAGGGTTATGCCCTGGCACAGGCAGACGGGCTTTATGCTTGTGCTATGGACTTGATCCCAGGCTGTGAGCTCCTGGAGCTCATTGATGAGCATGGGCCTATGGCAGAGGACGCTGCCCTCTATGTCATTTTGCAAATTGCCCGAGCTCTCACCTATATGTACAAGCAAGGGGTGGTCCATCGAGATATTAAGCCCGGAAATATCTTGATCACGGAAAACAACGCCATCAAACTTTGCGATTTAGGATTGGCATCCGCCGACGGAGATGTGGATGACGAAGGGGTCACCGTTGGTACGGTAGAGTATATTGCCCCTGAGCAGGCCTTAGATGCGAATCAGGCGGATATTCGTTCAGACATCTATGCCTTAGGTGTGACTCTGTATCATCTGGTGGTGGGGGAGACGCCTTTCTCCGGTGACAACGAGCAAGAAATCATGGGCAAGCGCTTCTTTGAGACGCTCAGTTCTTCCTCACTCTCTCATCTTTCGCCTCACATGCATTATTTTGTGCAGAAGATGATGGCCACAGATAAAGAGATTCGCTACCAATCCCCGGACGAATTGATCTGCGACATCGAAGAGCAAATAGAAGGGAACAAGACCCTGACACAAGGCCCAGCATCGAGCAAAGGAGGTGGCCTAAGCCTCGATCTTCCCTTTGATAATCAGGAAAAAAAGAAGGGATTCACAGCTCCGGTTTCGTCGAAGCGTAAGGTAGGGTCAAAGAATCGTTTGAGTCCCAAGCGCCGTCGCAAATAGACCTTTCGCCGTTTTGGATCGTCGTTCGCTTTCGCCAGGGAGTAAATCTATGCGTCTCTTCTGCGTCTTCATGCTGTTGTGCACGTCTATCTTGGCGCAAGAGCCGAAGCCTGCCCCCGAACTTGATCCTAGTATCGTCCTTAACAACGAAGCCGTGGCCTTGTTGTCAAAAGGAAAACATGAAGAAGCCATCGTCAAACTGCGATCGGCGATCAGCCTACGAAAAATCGCCAAAGAGAAGGTGGAAGAGGTCTTCAAGAAGAACTTGGTTGTAGCGCTCTTGGGCAAAGCGTCGAATTCCATGGCCAAGAAGGATCTCACGACCGCTGATCGGGCTATCTTGGAGGCGAAGAGGCTCGATCCAGAGAATCCTCACACCACCGCCTATGAAGGGATCCTGGCTTACCGCCGTGGCCACTTCACTTCCGCCACCAGCTTTCTTCAAGATGCTCTGCGCTTGGATCCTAAGTTAGCCATGGCTCATGAGTTCATTGGCATGATTCTCTACAAGCGCGAGCGCATCGCGGATGCCATCAAGTCTTGGAAGAAGGCCATCTCGCACGACAAGAAGCGCAAGAAACACCTGGATTCCATGATTGCCAAGGCCAAACGCGAGTTGGCCATTGAAGAGAAAATGCAGATCTTGCGGTCGACTCACTTCACTTGCAAGTACGGTGATGCCCAGAACCGAGACGTCGCCAATGAGGTCCTCAGAATGTTGGAAGACGCCTACGCTAAGATCGGCGCTGACTTTCGCACTTACCCTCAAGAAACATTGACAGCGATTCTCTATGTGGACCGAGAATTTCGCGGTGCCACCCGAGCCCAGGGTTGGGCAGCCGGGATCTACGACGGAAAAATCCGGGTGCCGATTCGCAATTTCTCCAATTCTCGCAACTCGATTCGCAAAACTTTGATTCATGAGTACACCCATTTTGTCGTAAGCCAAATTTGCAAACGAGTTCCTGCTTGGATGAATGAGGGGTTGGCCCAAAGAATGGAAGGCTTAGATCCTCTTGCTCCGTCGCCCCTTTTGCGGGCAGCCCAGGAGAAGAAATCACTGAAGAGCCTACAGCGATTGTCGGCTTCATTTGCCACCATTCGGAATGCCAAGACCGTTCGCTTGGCCTATGCAGAGAGCCTTTCCTTTATTGGCTATCTGGAGCGCCATTTTGGTATGTCTCGTGTAATCGATGTTTTGCGTCGCCTCGGGAAGGGTGAGAAGATCAACCGAGCCCTATCTCTGGTCTACGGTCGAGACTTGCAGGAGCTGGAAAAGCTTTGGCTCGCTGATCTTTGAGCGAATTCGCACGAAAGAAAATGAGGGTGAGATATTTGTTGAGGTAAGGGCCTTTGCCATTCATCCTTGAGGTGGAGCCAATTTCATTTGGGGATTTCACCATGTTCATGTCTCACCGTATTCTCTTGATTTTGGTTTGCCTTAGTCTCTTCAGTGCAAGCCCTGACCATGAAGCTTCGGGAGGTTCTTTGGCAGATGGCCCCGGCGTCGTTGTGACTTTGAAGTCCGCGGAACGTTTTGAAGGTCGGCTGATCAAGAAAAAAGCTGGCAAGTTCGTCTACCAGACAGCCTTGGGCATTCGCGTCGTTCAAGAAAAGAACATCTTGCAGGAAGCCCCCCTGGAGCCCATCTTGGAAAGCTACAAGAACGAGCTCAATGGCGTATCCGCGAAAGATCCGAAGGCCCAACAAAAACTCGCCCGCTGGTGCCGCTCCAAGGGGCTCACTTCGAAACTTGTTGTGCATCTTGAGAAAATCTTGGAGAAAGATCCGGGCAATTCTTATGTCTGGGGTGTGATCAGGAAGGAAGCTCCTCGCCATCGCATCACCAAGAAAAACCCCCATCCTCGTGGCAAGGGGCGATGGAAGAGAACTCAAGCAGACCTCACTTACCGCGCTCTCAAGAAAGCCAATTGGGTCAAGGCAGCCATGGCTGTGGAGCAACTCGCAGCACTGCCAATGGCGGCTCAGATCAATGAAGACGTCAAGAATGCCGAGCGGGGCAGCGAAGCTCAGAGGTGGGTTGGCGTTCAGGCCCTTGTACGTGCAGAGGCTGTGCGGCGGGTAAAGACTCTTTTTCGGACAGTCTTGAGCGATAGCAGTTGGCAAGTTCGTGTCGTTGCTCTTGAGTCTTTGAAGAAACATGACCGAGGCCGAACCTATCGTCCCTTGGTGCGCACTATGCTGAAACGAGGCAACAATGATGTCATTCGCATGAATGCGGCCTGGGCCTTGGGGCGTTTAGGCGACAAAAAAGCGGTTCCCGCTTTGGTTCGGGCCATGAAAGCTACGGACAACGTGCGGGCGGCTCGCAACAATTTCTCTCAACTGACGCAGATCGCCTATGTCAAAGACTATGACGTAGAAGTCGCCCAAACTGCTTTCATCGCCGACCCTGTGGTGGACGTTGTGATTGATGGCATGGTCTTGGACGTCGCTGTTGTTTCGATCAACCAACAACGGGGTATCATCGGCACTGCCTTGACCAAACTCACAGGGCAATCCCGACCAGCAACTGCCCGCTCTTGGGGGCAATGGTGGAAGAGCAACAAAGAGACTTTTGCCGTGGCCAAGTAGACAGCTGATGGCTTTACACCAGGCTGCTACTCTGCTCTATGAGAATGATGGGATGGCTCTCATTGTACTTTTAAGATCACCATATTCGTCCGCTTGTATATCCCCATGGTTTCCTCCAGAACACCTTGGAAGGTGAGTGTGAGAGGCACGAAAATGGGAGGAAACGGTGCTGATGTCCAGGGTGTTTGAGTTGACGTGGTGAGGGGAAGACAGCCCGTAGTCAAGTTGTTGGTCAAAGTGAAGAGACTGGGGGAAGTCGGGCTGAGAGGGCAAGGTGCAAAAGTCATCTCTCCGATTCCTAACGGAACTGAAGTGATCGTTTGTTCCTGGGCTTCGCCGATGAGACCGAAAACTGCGAATCCTTTTGGGCCCAGTGAACTGGGTGGTTGATTCATGGCGATTGTGGATGAACTGCCCAAGGGTACGGTGACAGTCCTAAACAGATTGCCCTTTGATCCGTTGATTCGCAGAATGTCGAATGGCCCTCCAACACCGAGGCCGACAGCACTGGTGGACGAGGAGTGGTAGGCGATTTCTTGGCCTTCGTAGCATCCCAAATCAATGTTGGTGAAAATGAGGCGTTTGGCTCCGTCTCGGTCGACCTCAGCGGACAAGTTTGCTATCGGTGGAAAAAGAGATTGGACGGTGCCCCCGTTGACACCTGTTGAGCCTGGGGTCAGATGATAGTCACCGTTGGGGGCATCTATGAAGGTGGGCGTGGACAAAGTGGCGGAGTTGACGGGAGTCTCTACAATCGAAAATACTTCGGAGTAAGACCCGGCGGTGGAAGTCAAGGCTCGGCCTCTGACAACGGCACCGGAGGTGGCTCTATTGCCAACGATAATAGAGTTCTCGATCCTCAATGCGCCACCCTGAAAGAAGACGACACCCACCGTGGCACCATCGAGCATGTTATCGGCAAAGGTGCAATTTCTGACGGTCTGGTCCGCTGAAGAGCCGAATCCTAAGATCACCACGCCTCCCATGTTCTTGGCAAAAAGGCAATTCTCGATGACCATGCGTTGGTTGGCTTGAAGCCAAAGTACGGAGGCCGCATTGTTGAGGGTCTTGTTGCCAATAAATGAACAACGTTTGATCGACTGCGTTTGAAATAGATTCGACGGTTCGGTCACCAAGACGGAAGCGCTGTTGGTGATGTTGTTTGAGAAGACGCAGTCATCTAAGCTCAGGCCGCTTTGGTCAATGTTGATGACTCCAGATGCGGTGAGTGCTGTGTTGTTCTCCATCAAGCAACCAGACATTGACATTTCGTTGGTAAAATGGGCGGCTATGGCCCCGGAAGTGATGCCGGTTCCTAGGGGTGCTGGATTCTGGTGAATGTGGCAGTCTTCAATCTTGACTTGACCTGCGAATCTCATGAAAATCCCCGCTCCCAACTCCGCATCGTTGTTGGTGATTTCGCAGTCTTTGATGGTGGGCTCGATCAAGGGAGCGAAGGCGCCAAAGATCTGGTGAATCAAGATGCCACCTCCTGCGGTCATCATCGTCGTTGAGTCATAAACGATCATGTCGCCGGTACCATTGGTCAGAGTCATCCCTTCTACCACCATAGCATTGCTCACTGGCTGGCTAAAGTTGAGGCATGACCCAGAGAAGTTTCCATCAACGATGGTCTGCCCTTGTCCTGCTCCCAGTAGATGAAAATCTTTGGCAGGAAAGGTCAAATTCTCAACGAAGGTGCCCGGGCCCACCAGAACTGTGTCTCCCGCTGATGCCGCCGTGATGGCGGATTGAATTGTTGGATAGGAGGCGCTTGGCACCGCAAGTGTAGCTTGGGCCCAAGTTAAAGTTGTCAGGCCGAGAACAAATACGCAAACATGCAAGAGAGTCGAGTTCTTGAGATTCATTTTATTGCACCTCGAAAATGATCATGTTCGTTCGTGCGAAGACACCCGCGCTCTCTTCTATCAGACCTTGAAAGGTCAGAGTCATGGGGGAGAAGATCGGTGGGAAGGGTGGAGATGTCCATGGAGCGGGGGTCGAAACGACCGCTTCAGGACAGAAAACCCCAAGGTTGTTTGTCATGGTAAAGAGATTCGGAGAAGCCGGGTCAAGAGGACAAGGGGTGATGATCATCTCGCCTATGCCTAAAGGTACGTTCGTGACTGTCTGCCTGGAGGCTCGGGCGAAGTAGCCGTAGATGACAAAACGCGCTGGGTTGCTCATGTTGGGTGGTTGCAGCATGCCGATGGTGGATGATGAACCTAAAGGAACTGTTTGGGTCCGGAAGGATCCACCGTTGGTTCCGTTGATGTGCAAGACGTCGTAGGGGCCACCGGCGTTTTCTCCTACCCGGCTATTGGACGCGGGATGAAAGGCGATGTGGTGACCTTCGTAGCATCCTAAATCGACTTTACCATATGCGACCCTGGGAAGGCCGCCCAAGTCGAAAGTGTTGCTGTAGTTGGGGGCAGGGGGAGACAAATTGGCAACTGTTCCGTTGTTGACGCCTGGTGATTCCGGCAGCAAGTGAAAGTCATTCACCAGGGGGTCGACGAAAATGGGGCGGGGTACCCATCCCGAGTTCACCGGGTTTTCGATGATGGAGTTGGTCGAGACTATTGTTGAAGCTGGGGGTATGTAGAGGCCTTCTGCTACGGAACCATCGCTTAAGACGTTGTCGATAACGATGGTGTTTTCTACTTGCAAGGTGTCGGTGACTTGTCCGCCAAATAACACGACACCGAGGGCTGGCCCGGCGATTGTACTGACTGCTAATTGATTGTTGGCGAAGGTGCAATTGCGAATGGTACGGCTGCCACCTCCGAAGCCAAAAACGAATCGGCCTCCCGTGTTGTTGGCGAAAAGACAGTTGTTGACGATCGTTGAGTTGGTTCCAGGAGACCACAGTGCCGAAGCGCCAGGGGATGTCGTTTGGGCACCAACAAATGAGCAACGGACGACCTTGAGGGTGTCCGGGTTAATTCCACCGCTGGCATCACCGAAGAATATGCCGCCCACGTCTGGGACGATGTTGTTTAGAAAATCACATCGTTGAAAAACCGCAGCACTTCGCCTCAGGTAGACCAGAGACCCAGCGTTAGCGGTGTTGTCTTGAAATTTGCACCGCAAGAACGTGAGGTTGGCAAAGCTGGAATACGAATAAACCGTGGCCGAAACGCCTGTCAGGTTGATGGCGGTATTGTCGTGGAAATTGCAACGTTCGAAGCGAGCACCGCCGCCATAGTTGAGGAAGACACCTCCAGCTTCACCGGAAGTGTTTTGGTAGATTTCACAGTCTAAGAAAGATGGGGCGATAGTGAGGGTGGGGGTGCCGAAAGTTCCTTCGATGAAGATTCCTCCTCCAGCTCGGGTCGGGAAGGAGCTCCCAATGAGATTGGTAATGTTGCCAATACCATTGGTCATGGAAAAACCGCTGACCACCATGCCATTGGTGACAGGGGCGGAGGCGAAAGTCATGCAGGCAGCGATGAAGTTAGCATCGATGATGCTTTGCCCCACTCCGGCCCCTTGGAGCAAGAAATCCTTCCCTGGGAAATTCAGGGCCTCTTGGAAGGTGCCAGGAGCTACAAGAACTGTGCCTCCAATCGGGACGGCATTGATGGCAGACTGAATGGTGGGGTAGGACATGCTGGGGACGTTGAGGATGGGAGGACCTTGCCCATAGGCGATTGAGGTCAATAGCCATAGAGTTAGCCACATACACAAGTTCTTCATGAGATTCCCCTCGGCCATGTTCTGAGGTCGACAAGCATCACCGTTCCATCGAAGACCTTCAGTAGAAAACGAGGTCGGACACATGGGCGGCAACTACACCAGGGGCGAGACTATGGAACAGAGATATTCTTTGTCAATAATATTCTGAATTCTCTCAGGTGTTGGGCCCTTCGAGAATTAACGGTGTAGGATGATGGCGGTGATGGGGGACTTGCTTTGAGCTGAAGCCTGATGGCCAATCTGACCTCGTAGGCCTTCAATGGTGAAGTTAATCCTTAGGTCTTGGGTGCCAGACTTATTGAGGGCCTCTAAAGCGCCAGCGCTGAAGAGGGGCCAAGGGATGCTTGGTTCGTCTGGAAATCGGCCAGGCATGGAAAACCGAAAACTCATGGTGCCATCGGGTTGCAAGAGTTGCTGGCGAGGTAGAGTCCAAGTTTGTTCCTTCGGGTCAAAAAAGACACGTAATCGATACCAAAGGCATGGGGATTTCTCTGTGAACTTGATGACAGGTTCTGGGCCTGAAAGAGGAAAGAGCTCTTCGTACTTGTTTATCACTTCCA